>NZ_JAUQTX010000100.1:0-21851 GCF_059803775.1 Azospirillum sp. UFLA03-27
CGGGCGGCGGAAACGCCATTTCCAAGCCTCAGAGGGGGCAAAAGGCCGAAATATGTTCGTTTTTCCGCACCCTGCTAACACGGCAGAGCAGTTTGGGCACAGGACCGGCGAGGAAGTCCAAGTCCCTATGAGTTCGGCTCATCAGGACTTGGTATGAGGTCCATGCCGGCAAGCCTCGTCCCCTTTCACCACACTCCTATCGGCGGATGTCGCCCCTGCCCAGGCGGTGGAATCGTCCGCGTTGCGCCAGGAGCTGAAGTTGGTTGGCTGCTATAAAGCGGAGCGAACGGGCCCTCCGACCGCGGAAGGAATCCCGCTCCCAGCAGTACGGAACCACCACCGAGAGCTTGGCGCCTAACCCGCAACACTGAACCGAGCCCGAGGGTCTAAACTTCCTTGTGTCGACAATCACGAAGGATTGCTGTCGCGGGTATTGACCTGAGCGAAAGGCGGTTTTCCGGGTACGGTGCTGGTGGCATGGGGGCCTACCGTCCTGGAAACGGAGCGCGACAGCGGCCGGTCCATCCGCGGGCGTCTGATGGAGGTGATCAGGAGGCGACAGCGACTGCCCGCGCGCGCATGCCTCCCAGCACGACCAGGGCGGCCAGCAGCAGCACAATTCCGCTGGCGCCGAAGACCCCCCCGGCGCCGCTGACGCCAAAGATGGCGCCGCCCACTGCCGCACCGGTGGCGATGGCGAGTTGCACCGCCGCGACGAAGAGACCACCGGCGCTTTCCGCCTCGTCCGGCACGGTGCGGGTGATCCAGGTGGACCAGGCCACCGGCACGGCGCCGAAGGCGACGCCCCACAACGCGATCAGCACCGAGGCCACGGTCGGCGACCCGCCCAGCGCGGCCAGCCCGAGCCCGAGCAGCCCCATGGTCAGCGGCATGACCGTCAGGGTCAGCCGCATGCTGCGCGCCAGCAGCGCGCCGCCGAAATAGGTGCCGGCGAAGTTCGCTATGCCGAAGCCCAGCAGGATGCCCGACACGCCGCTGACGCCGACGCCGGTCACCGTCTCCAGGAACGGCCGGACATAGGTGAACAGCGCGAAATGCCCGGTGAAGACCAGGATGATCGACACCATGCCGATCCCGACCCCAGGCCGCGCCATCACCTCGCCCAGGGTGCGGAGGCTGGTGTGGCCGTTCGGCGCCATGCGTGGCAGCGTCAGAACCTGCGCCACCAAGGCCGCCAGCCCCAGCCCACCGGCCATCAGGAACACCGCGCGCCAGCCGAGCAGGTCGCCCAGATAGCTTCCGACCGGGGCCGCGAAGACGGTGGCGGCGGACACGCCGCTGAAGATCATCGACAAGGCCCGCGGAATCATCGGCTCCGGCACCAGCCGCATGGCGATCGCGGCCGACATGGCCCAGAAACCGCCGAGCGCCACCCCCAGCAGCACCCGTCCGACCAGCAGCGACAGCAGGTCGGGGGCGAAGGCGACCGCCAGGTTGGACACCAACAGCAGCGCCGAAAAGGCGAGCAGCACATGGCGCCGGTCGATCCGGCGGGTCGCGGCGGAGATCAGCAGGCTGGCGACCAGCGCCACCGCGGCGGTCGCGGTGACGGCTTGGCCGGCCATCGCCTCGGTCACATGCAGGTCGGCCGCCATCGGCGTCAGCAGGCTGGCCGGCAGAAACTCCGCCGTCACCAGTCCGAACACGCCGAGCGTCAGGGAGAAGACGGCACCCCAGGCGGGCTCCGCCGGCGCGGCGCCGGCCTGCCTCACAGGTTCCATCATGGTCTGTCCTCGCAGGAAGATTATGCTGCGACGCAGAATAGATTGGAGGTGCTGGACGATCTATGCCACAACGTCCGCATCTTTTGATCGGTAGTCCGGATATGCCCGACTCATCCCGTCTCCTTCCCGCCACCGATCTCGTCAGCGAGCTTCTGCTCGGCATGCGGCTGACCGGCGTGCAGTACCGCCGCATGCAGGTCGCCCCTCCCTTCGGCATCGGTTTCGGGATGGTGGAGGGGCGGGCGCAATTCCATTTCATCGCCCGCGGGCCGGTCGTGCTGAGGCTGCTCGCCGGCGGTACCTTCACGCTGGACACCGGCGATGCGGTGCTGCTGCCGCGCGGCGGCGCGCACGAGCTGCTATCGGCGCCGGAACTGCCGGCCCGCGACGTCGCCAGCTTCGCGACGGCGCCGCTGTGCGGCAATGTCGGTGCGATCGAGTCCTGCCCGCCGGAAAGCTGCCGGACGAAGGATGCGGTGATCTTCACCGGCTGCATGGAGTTCGACCTCGGCGCCATGCAGCCGCTGGTCGGCCTGATGCCCGAGGTGATGCAGGTCGGCACCCTGCTCGACCGCTACCCTGAAATCCTGCCGATGCTGGAGGCGATGGAGCGGGAGGCGCGGGCGGAGCGCGCCGGCTATGCCGGCATCCTGGCGCGGCTGGCCGACGTGGTGTCCGCCTCCATCGTGCGGGGCTGGGTCGAATGCGGTTGCGGCGATGCGCGCGGCTGGATCGACGCTTTGCGCGACCCGCGGCTCGGCCGCGTCATCACCGCGCTGCATCGCGATCCCGGCCGCAACTGGACCGTGGCGGAACTGGCCGCGGAGATGGGCGCCTCGCGTTCGGTCTTCGCGGAGCGCTTCCTGGAGGTGACCGGCGTGACCCCGGTCCGCTACGTGACGGAGCTGCGGATGCGGCTTGCCGCCCAGTGGATCGGCCGGGAGCGTCTGCCGATCGAAACCGCCGCGCATCGGCTCGGCTACGGCTCGCAGGCCGCCTTCAGCCGTGCCTTCAAGCGCATCATGGGCTATTCGCCCGGCGCCTCACGCAGTGCGGAATCATAGCACCGGCACGATTAGGACCAAGTGGGGGGCAGGTCCTTTCACAAGCCGGTCCCGCCCGTCCTCGAGGGTGACCTGACCAACTGTCAGCGCGTAAAGTTCGGCGACACCTTGCCCGACAGCGCGAGATCGGTTTGCCAGGCGCCGGACTGTCGACTCTGCGCCATGAGCAGCCAGCACCGTTCAGCGCAAGCTGCCCCGATACGCGACCTTGACACCTTCCGCCCGTCAGGGCGCGCGGCACGATATCCGGATGCCCGGCGCCGTGCCTCACTCATACACAGCGTCGCGCGGGCCGGTATCTCCCAACGCCATTTTGACGAAGGCATCAGCCGTCAGGTCTGCGTCGAGCAGCGCGCCATGGTGGGCGAAGCGATCACTCCGGTCGAGCCACAGCCGATCACACAGCGCATCGAGCGAGCCGGAAGCACCGGGGAAGAACGCGTGTGACATCTCCTTGGTACAGATGAACCGGTCCGCCGAGAACGTGTCGGCACCCCATGTGGCGCGTCCGCAGCGCGCGAACTCGTAGTTCAGGAAGTCCATCTCGTTCTCATAGGCATGTGCCACCAGAAGGTCCTCGCCCAGAAAGGCGAGAAGCGCGTCGGCCACCTCGGGAAAGCGGGGCGCCGCCTTCAGGTCGGCGGGCTTGATGCCGTGCACCTTGATGGCGTCGGGATGGAGAGGGGCGTCGGGGTTGACCCGCGACTCCCAGCTGCGCGCTTTCCTCCAGCCATTGCCCTCACGGATGATCTCAAGACACCCGATTTCGATGATGATGCCGGGCTGACGCAGGCCCTTGGGCGCCTTACGGATGTCCTGGAGGCTCGGCAGGCGCCGTCCGGTCGTCTCGATGTCGATCGCCACCAGCCGGTCACGTCCTTCCCATGGCTGCATGCTCATTGAGATCCAATCTTTCATCGGTGGAGCCACCTGGGGCAAGGATGTGAAATAAGGGCAACGCTCCGTCACGCCGCCCAGAGTAGCATGGCGAAAGCGCCGGCCGCAGATCAGCGATACCACGGTCACAAGCGGCCGGCCCATGCCGCCGAAGCTCTTGATCCTGATGGATCAGGATCAAGAGTCGCTGGTATATGGCATGATGGCCGCGCCATGACCGGCGCAACCACTGGCGAGCAAGGAGTATCGCTGTGAAAATTCCCGGCCCAGAGCATCCCATCACGATCATCCCCAACCCGAATCGGATCCGTGTCGTCTTCGCCGGCCGGGTCGTCGCCGAAACGGCACGCGCCCTGACGCTGACGGAGGCGAAGTTGCCCGCGGTTCAATATATTCCCCGCGCGGATGCCGACATGACGGCTTTCGAGCGCACGGCGCACACGACGCATTGCCATTACAAGGGCGATGCCACTTATTACAGCCTGCGCGTGGGTGATCGCATCGCGATCAACGCTGTCTGGACCTACGAGACTCCCTATCCCGCCGTGGCCGCCATCCGCGAACATTTGGCGTTTTATCCAGAACGCGTCGATTTCATCGAAGAGCACGCGGCCACATAGTGGCAGCCGGCGGAAGGCTCCGCATGCGGTGTTGCTCTCATCGCAAAGCGGACCATCAGGGGCTTCGAACTTGGTGCCCTCTTTAACCACACGGCGAACGGCTGGGTGAAGCTGCTGGTCCGAAGACCTACGGCTGTCGCCGCGGCGTGCCCCGTTATAGCGCTGTCAGGATTTCGACCGGGACGGGGCAAGCCCCTCTACCCGCACAGCCCCAGCACGCAAGATGATGACCCTGAACATGCGTGTTGGCAAGGGAATGGCTTCTCGGGGCAGGTTCCCCTTTCGCCACACCACCTTCGACTGGCAATTGATCCGAAGCAGGCGGCCACACTTTCCCTCTGGCTGCAGAAGTCGGTCCCAACCACCAATGCTCAATGGAGGAGATGCTCGGAATCGATCTGGCGGCAAACATCGTTTGGTGGCAGCTTGCGTCAAGCTGGCCTCGCCATGGACCATTGCGGTGTGGAGTTGCCATGGACGCCTGGAGGTTGTCCCTCCTCGGCGGGTTCGAACTGCGAACGGCTGCGGGCTCGCCGGTCGTGCTCACCACCAGAAAGGCGATGGGCCTGCTGGTGCACCTCGCCCTGCGTCCCGACCACACCCAATCCCGCGACAAGCTTGCCGCTCTGTTTTGGGAAGACAGCTCCGGCATTCAGGCCCGCAGCAGCTTGCGCCAAGTGATCGCGGCCTTGCGCCGGCTGCCTGCAGGGGATGGCCCACCGCTGTTGCTGGCCGAAGGAGACATGGTGGCGCTCGCCGCCGGTTGCGTTGAGACCGACGTCGCTGCGTTCGAGCGGGCGGTGGCCGAGGGAATGACCACCGGTTCGGTGGAAGCGCAGGATCGCGCCCTGGATCTGTATCGTGGGGACCTCTTCGACGGCGTTCCGTTACGCGCCCCAACCTTTGACGACTGGCTGATGTCCGAAAGACAGCGCCTGCGCGAGCTGGCGCTCTCCACGATGACCCAACGGCTCGATGCCGCGTTGGAGGCCGGCACGACGGAAATCGGCGTCCGCACGGCGTTGCGCATTCTGGCGCTCGATCCCTTGCAGGAGCCGGCCCACCGGACGCTGATGCAGCTCTACGCCCGGCAAGGGCGCTACGCCGCGGCGCTGAAGCAGTATCAGACCTGCCGCAGCTTGCTGGAGCGCGAGCTGGGCGTTTTGCCCGAACCGGGCACCGAGCGCCTGTTCCGCGAGGTTCGTGAACGCCGGCGTGCTCGCGATGGCCCCACCTCAACGGCGTCTCCTGCGCTGGATGTCCTCCGGTCTGAAACGGTCCCATCCGGGAACGAGAAGCCGGACACCCCCGCCATTCCGCCGGAACTGCCGCCGCCCGCCGCCGCCAGTTCCGTTGTCGAGCCCGAATTGCGCTACGCGGCCATCCTGTGCATCGGTATGGCGGGCGTGGAGGAGGCTGACGCCGCTCTCGATCCGGAGGACGCCCACGCCCTCACCACCGCCCTCTTCGAGCGCATCGACCGGATCGTCAGGGATTATGGCGGACAAACGGTGCGCCATGGCGGCGATACGGCTCTGGCGGCCTTCGGCGTCCGGCGCGCGTTCGGCGACGACCCTTGGCGGGCGGTGCGCGCCGCACTCGACATCCAGGCCGAATTGGACCAAGCGGTATTGGGCCAGACGGAGCTGGCGCGTGCGACGACGAGAATGGGCGTGCGGGCCGGCGTGGCCTGCGGGCTGGTCGTGGTGGACGGTGCACGCGGCGGGACCGTCACAGGCAAAGCCATGCATGACGCCACGCGTCTGTCGGCGCGCGCCGCCTCCGGGGAAACATTGCTCTGCGACGCCATGCGCGGCGCCCTCGGCGACCGCGCGGACGTGGAGCCGGCGTCGGTCGGGAAGGAAAGCCTCGCTTGGCGTCTGCGCGGCTTGCACGGCGGCGCAGGGCCAGCCCGTCATCCCTTCGTTGGACGTAAGGCGGAGCTGCGCCAGTTCCAGGCGGCGCTCGACGGGTGCCGCGAGAGCGGCATCGGCACGACCATCCACCTGCGCGGCGACCCCGGAATCGGGAAAAGCCGCCTCGTCGGCGAATTCCAGCGGATCGCCGCCGAGGCGGGGTTCCGCAGCGCCGTTGGGTTTGTGATCGAGGTTGGCGTCGGACGCGGGCAGGACGCGCTGCGGGCCCTGGTGCGCAGCCTCGCCGGACCGCCGGCCGACCTCGACCGGCTGTTTGAAGACGGGCTGTTACCGACGGATTCCCGCCTGCCCCTCTATCCGATCCTGGACCGGCCATTACCACCGGATCTCCGCGCGGTGTACGAGGCGTTGGACCACCCCACGCGCGACCGTGGCCGGCGCGATGCCTTCGCCGCGCTGGTGCGCGCCCGGAGCGCCGTGCAACCCCTGCTTCTCGTGGTGGAGGATGTGCACTGGGCCGACGCGCAGACCCTGTCCTATCTCGCCATGCTGGCGGCCGTGGTCGCGGAATGCCGCGCCGTGCTGGTGATCTCCGCCCGCGTCCATGGAGATCCGTTCGGCGCCGAATGGCGCGCCGCCATTGGCGGGGTCCCGGTGCTGACCCTCGACCTCGCGCCCTTGCGCCGGGACGAGGCCGTGACGCTCGCCAGCACTTACGCCAACGCAGGGGCACGGCGCGTGCTGCGCTGCGTAGAGCGGGCGGAGGGCAATCCGTTGTTCCTCGACCAGCTGCTGCGCAGCCAGGGCGACGGCAACGACGTGCCGGGGACCATCCACGGGATCGTGCTGGCGCGCACCGACGCGCTGGTTCCGCTCGACCGGCAGGCCTTGCAGGCGGCCTCAATCCTGGGGCCGCGGTTTACGCTCGACGCCGTCCGGCACCTGATCGGCCAGCCGGACTACAGCGTGGCCGCGCTGCTCGGCCAGGCGCTGATCCGCCCGGACGGGGAGGCATTCCTGTTCGCCCACGCCCTGGTGCAGGAGGCGGTGTACGGGGCGCTCCTGCGCTCGCGCCGGCGCGACCTGCACCGGCGTGCCGCCGCCTGGTACGCCGGCCACGACCCAGTGCGCCACGCCGAGCACCTCGACCGGGCGGAGGATCCCGCGGCCGTGGCGGCCTACGCCCACGCCGCGGAGCTGTGCGCCGTCGATTTCCGGTTCGAGCGTGCGGTCGGCCTCGCCGAGCGCGGGCTCGCCCTCGCCGGGACGCGCGCGGAACGCTTCGCGCTGGCCTACCTGCACGCCGAACTGCTGGACTCCCTGGGCGAAGCCGCGGCGGCGGTAGAGGCGTTCGCGGCCGCGCGGGACCTTGCGGACAGCGATGCCGAACGCTGCCGGGCCTCGCTCGGCCTAGCGGCCGGTAAGCGGGTGACGGAGGATCTGGACGGCGCCATGGCGGCGTTGGCCGATGCCGAAGCGATGGCGGTGCGCGCCGGACTGGCCGGCGAACGGGCACGGATCCACCACCTGCGCGGCAACCTCTGCTTTCCGCGCGGCGATCTGGATGGCTGCCTGCGCGAGCACCGGGCGGCGCTCGACTGGGCGCAGCAGGCCCGGGCGGCGGATCTGGAAATCGCCGCGCTGGGCGGGCTGGGCGACGCCCATTACGCCCACGGCCGCATGGTGACCGCGCGCGAGCATTTCGAACGTTGCGTCGCGCTCGCCCGCGAGCATGGCTTGGCGCGTGTCGAAGTATCGAACCTCTACATGGTCGCGATCACGCGCCTGTACCTCAACGACCCGCGCGGTGCGGTGGAGGATGCCCGCGCCGGTGCCCGCACCGCCCGGGACATCGGCCATCGCCGGGCCGAGATGCTGTCGCATCTCGTCGCCTATGAGATTCTGTTCGAGCTGGGCGACGCGACCGCCGGCCGCGACCACCTCGCCCGCGCTCGGTCGCTGACGCAACAGCTCGGCGCACTGCGCTTCGAGGCGGAGCATCTGGCGTTCGAGGCGAAGCTGGAACGAATCACCGGCCATCGTGCGGAAGCCTGCGCCTTGCTGCACCAGGCGCTCGACCTCGCCCATGACACGGGGCTCGGCTACATGGGGCCGTCGATCCTGTCGGAGTTGGCCCTCTGCTCCGACGATCCGGCCGTCCGGCGTGAGCGGCTGGACGAGGGGGAGGCGTTGCTGGCCTGCGGAAGCGTCGGGCACAACCACCTGCAATTCTACCGGGACGCCATCGACACGGCGCTGGACCTGCGGGACTGGCCCTTGGCGGAGCGCTACGCCCAGGCCCTGGAGGACTATGCGGCGGCCGAGCCCTTGCCCTGGTGTACGCTGTTCGCCGCGCGCGGCCGGGCGCTGGCCCGCTGGGGCCGGGGCCTGCGCGACGAGGCGACCCGGCGCGCCCTTCTCCATGCGCTGGAGGAGTGCCGCCAGGTCGGCTTCGTCCACACGATCCAGCGCGTGCAGGACGCGCTGGCCGCTTGACGCGCCTACAGTCGGTTCAGCTCCAGCTGGCTGCGATCGCCGGCCCACGCGCGGGCGAGGCGTTCGGCGGTCTGATTGGCGTCTACGGTGCGGCCCTGCGCCCTCAGCGCCTCGGTCAGGCCATAGAGCGCCCAGCCGTTGTGCGGGGTCTTCGCCAGGCTGGCGCGGAAGGCCTGCTCCGCCTCCGCCGCCTGCCCGGTCTGGAGCAGGACGGCGCCCAGCGACTGCTGCACCGGATAGTACCAGTAGGGCGGCTCCATGTAGGACAGCGTGTCCTCAATCGCCGCCGCCTCGCGGAACTCCACAAGCGCCGTCTCCAGGTCGCCGCGCGCCTGCGCGATGCGCGCCAGCACCACATGGCGGGACAGCGTGGCGATGCGGTCCGCCGGGACGCCGGCCGCGTCCAGGCCGCTGAAGTCGGTGGTGCGGACGATGGCGTCGATGGCCTCCGCCTCGCGACCAGCTTCGGCCGCGTTGCCCTGCGCCGCCTGCGCCACCCCGCGGGCGTAATGCCACAAGGCCTTGACGTAGGGCAGCGTGTCGCCCGGGTCGGGCAGCGCGAGGACGGTCGCTGGCGCGCTGTACTGGGCGTGTGCGAAATAGGGCGCGGCCTTGATCGGCTGGACCCACGGGATCGTCCGCGCCGCCTCCTCGGTGACGGTCCGAGCGAGCTTGTCGGCGGAGGCGACCACGGTCGGCCCATCGCCAGCCATCTGCGCCGAGACCATCAGGAAGTGGATGTTGTGGGGGTAATAGGCGCCGGGATAGATGCCGGTGGCCTTGACCTTCGCCAGATATGCTTCGTCCGCGGCCACCGCGCCGCGGTTGGCCTCCAGCGAGTCCCGGTACCGGCCGACGCGGTAGTAGATGTGCGACGGCATGTGCACGAGATGCCCCGCCGCCGGCATCAGCCGGCCCAGGCGGTCGGCGTAGGGCTCCGCCCGTTCAGGCCGGTCGGACGCTTCGACCATGTGGATGTAGTAGTGGATCGCGCCGGGATGCTCCGGATCGGACGCCAGCACCCGTTCCAGTGTCGCGACGATGTCCGCCGTGCGACCCTTCGGCGTGCGGCCGGCGTCCGCCCAGTAATCCCAGGGCGTCAGGTTCATCATCGCCTCGGCCGTCAGGACGGCGATCTGCAGATCTCCGGGAAAGCGCCGCGCCACTTCGGCCATCGCGTCGGCGTAGGCCGCGTCGAGCGCCTTGCGGTCGGCCGGCGCGTCCTCCGCGTAGCGGCGGGCGAGCGCGTCGATCAGCGCACGCTCCCGGTCAGTGGCGTGGGCGGCATGGGCCTGCGCCTGCCGCAGGGCCGCCAAGGCCGGCGCGTTGGCGTCCGACTCCATCGGCCAGTTGATGTTAGGGCCGAGCACCAGCGCCTCGCCCCAGTAGCACAGGGAGCAGGCGGGATCGAGGCTCTGCGCCTTGCGGAAGGCGCGCCGCGCCTCCCCGTGGTTGAAGGCGTAAGACAGGCGGAGCCCCTGGTCGAACAGGGCCTGGGCCTGCGGGCTGACGGTCGTGACGGGCCAGCTGAGCGTCCCAAGACCGTCGAGCAGGTCGGCCGACGCGTCCAACGGACCGGCCGCTCCTGTCCCCATTTCAGTGAAGGGCTTCACTTCCGTCTTCAGCGGGCGGTGCGTCGAATGGTCCTGTGCGCCAGCAGGACAGCCCACAGCGAGCACGACGGTAGCGAGCGTGGTGGCGGCGAGGAGCGCGGAACGGCGTGGAATGCGGGCCACGGTGTCTTCTCCCTGGTGTCCTGGCGGGAACGTTGGGCCCCGACATTAGTCCCCAGCATGTCAGCCACCCGTCATGCGGGGCGTGAAAGCGGCGTGAAAGTCGCCGCAGTGGGGAAAAAGACAGGGTCGGGCCATGGTCTGCGGGACCGATATGCGATTTCACGTGGGATTCACGCGCCTGATGACGGGCGGCAGACGGGCGTGGGGTCATGTTGCGGCCACGACGCACTTCAGACCCGGAAAGGAACGCACCGATGACCGCCGCGACCTCCCACGACAGAACCGCCGCCACGACCGCCCGCTTCGACCAGGGCCGGGCCGATGCCTTCGCGGAGCGGCTGATCGGCGTGCTGAACGGCGGCGCCATGGCGCTGATGACCTCGGTCGGGCACCGCACCGGCCTGTTTGACCGGATGGCGGCGCTGCCGCCGTCCACCAGCGGGGAGATCGCGCAAGCCGCCGGGCTCAACGAGCGCTACGTCCGCGAATGGCTGGGCGCCATGGTGACGGGCGGCTTCGTCGACCTCGACCCCGACACCGGCCGCTACGCCCTGCCTGCGGAGCATGCGGCCTCGCTGACGCGGTCCAGCCCACTGGGCAATGTCGCGGTCTATGCGCAGTACATCCCCCTGCTCGGCTCGGTCGAGGACCGCATCGTAGAGTGCTTCCACAAGGGCGGCGGCGTGCCGTACGAGGCCTTCACACGCTTTCACGAGGTGATGGCCGAGGACAGTGGGCAAACCGTGCTGGGCGCGCTGACCGACCAGATCCTGCCCCTGGCTCCGGGGATCGTGGAACGGCTGGACGCCGGCATCGACGTGCTGGATGTCGGCTGCGGCAGCGGCCGGGCGCTGAACCTGCTGGCCCGGAGGTTCCCGGACAGCCGCTTCACCGGCTACGACCTGTCGGTGGAAGCCATCCGGCGCGGGCGCGCGGAGTCCATCCAGCACGGAACGGGCAACATCCGCTTCGCCCAGGCCGACCTGACGCATCTGGACGAGGTGGCGCGCTACGACCTGATCACGGCTTTCGACGCCATCCACGACCAGAAGGAGCCGGGAACCGTGCTGAGCGCGATCGCGCGTGCGTTGCGGCCCGCCGGCACCTTCCTGATGCAGGACATCCACGCCTCGTGCCACCACCACAACAACATCGACCACCCCATCGGGCCGCTTCTCTACACCGTCTCCTGCATGCACTGCATGACCGTGTCGCTGGCCCAGGACGGTGCCGGCTTCGGCGCGATGTGGGGGCGGGAATCGGCCATCACGATGCTGCGCGAGCGCGGCTTCACGGACGTCACAGTGCACCAACTGCCGCATGACCTGCAGAACGACTATTACGTTTGCCGGCACGGGCCGTGATCGGCCGGCAAGACAGGTCGGCACCATTTCTGAACAGGAGACAACCCATGTCGTCCACATCCATCCATGCGGTGCTGCGCGCTGACCGCGCCACCGTTGGATTCGCCGCGTGGCGTGCCTTGGCTGACACCCTTCTCGTCCGCATTGGGGAAGGGCACCGGATGCGCCAGGCGATGGCCTCGCCCCAAAAGATCGATGACCATACTCCGAAAGACATCGCCGTCAACCGGTGCGAGGTCGCGTGCTTGGCCAAGCAAGGGCACGGTACGTGACGATAATTGGGTAATCACAACCTAAAGTTTTCTAAGTGTATGCAAAGTTTTTAGAAGACAAACCCCGGTCATTAAGAACGCGGATCAAAACCCCGTCTTCACGGGCTCAAGCCATTGATTTTGCTCGACCCAGCGGAGGTTTTGATCTGCACTCTAACCCTGCCCCGGTGCGTCGTTCGATCCGTTGTCTTTCTGATAAAAACGATCGAAAGCGCGGCCGAGGCGGGCGTCCCCTTTCGCCACTAAGCTGGTCCCTGTTTCGCGGGGCCATCTCAGTGGGCGCGAGGCATCGATCAGATATGCGGCCCGAAAAAGGCTATGTATCAGCCTTTCTGCACGGCGGTATGACGCGCTTCCGCTCTTGATCCGGACCAATTCGCCAACAGTGTCCGGGTCAAGAACCGACCAGCCACAGAAACGGCGCACGTTCCCTCTTGCCGCGTCGGCCCGGATCTGTTCGGCTTTACTTCCGTAGGTGTCCGAATGATGGGCGCGCACGGCCCACGCTGATGTTCGCATCCGGCTGTTGTTTCAGCTCCAGACATTGGAGGCAAGCATGTGCCACAGCAGTGATCGTTGGAGCTTCTGGTCTCATCGGCAGCAGAAGACGGAGCCGGTGAACCGGAGCACGACACCGGCACCGACCAAGGAGGATGCCCGGAAGCCCACCGTGGAACCGCGTGAGGACGAGCGAACCCGGCGCGAGAAAGAGTTGGAACGCCTGCCCTAATCGGGAAGGTTCTGAATCGCACTGCTCTCCTGCTCGGCTGCATTGGCGATCTCCCGCTTGAGTTTGGCGGTGATGGCGTGAACAAAACTCGATCGGTCAGCGACGCTGTGGACAAAGGCGCCGGAGCCGCCGATGACCCGTTGTGCGAAATACGCCCCGAGCCAGGGAACCTCGTCGAGGATGACCAGGCCGTTGATGGTGACGCCCTCAGCAACGACGCGGTCGCGCGCGACCTCTGGGAGCGTGCCGACGTTGTTGTAGCCGTTGCTGACAACGTCGATGACACGGCGGGGCGCCGGCATGACGTCGGGAAAGAGCGTCGCGCAGTTCAACAGCGCCGCACCGATGCCGGTGCTGCCGGCACGGTCACGCCGCGGCACGGCGTCGATCGCCGCCGCGAACGCTTCGCCGCTGCTGGCGTCAGCGATCACCGTCCATGGGACGAGCACCTTCAGGGCCGTGGGATCCGACCATAGCACCAGGGTCACCGCAATTCGACCGCGATAGCCACCACGGATCAACTCCACCACGGTCCGATCTCGGAATGCGGCCGCATGTCCGTCGAGTTCGAACTCAAACATGGCCTGGTCGATGCTTGCTGATCCGTCAACGGCGAGCACGAGTTCCAGATCGACGGCGGGCTGGGCCGCAAGGGCGCTGCCCCAGAAGAGGATGGTCGCGGCAACTGCAGCAGCAACTCCGGTCGGCACCGACATGACTGGCCTCCACCCAGTCATGTGGAGCGGCCCGAAACGTCTGCGACTGCCTGAAGCAACGCATCGCCGTTACGCGGCCGTCCAAACGAGTGTTCCCTTTCACGACACCGGCGCTGACATGCCCCCGCGTGGCGTGGGCGTTGAACCGTCCACCGATCCGGGTCAACTCCGAACGTCAACAAAGCAAAACGGGCGTCAGACTCGTTCCACTAGCGGGTCGCGGCCGCTTTCGGAAACAGTGCAAAGGCGAGCAGTGCCGCCAGCGCGGAGGCCATCCAGACGGCGCCCCAGCCACCCCGGTCCAAAAGGAGGGGGATCGCCAACGGAGTAAGGAAATAAGTCCCGAAGGCGAAGGTGTTGCCGAGCCCGAGGGCCGCCCCGGTGTGGGTGATGCCGGCGATGGTAGCAAGTTCAGTGAAGGCGATGCCGTGCCAACTCGACGCGACGATACCACCGACCACCAGGACTCCCACACCAACCAGCATCAAGGCGCCGTGGTGTCCGGCTCCAGTAGGTTCCACGGCCACCAAAAGGGCGAGCGCCCCGTAGACGGCCGCCGTCAGCAGCGCGCACGCTTTCAGGAAGGGGCGCCGGTTCCGCCGGCGGTCGGTGTAACGGCCGCTCCACACACGAGCCACGGCAGCCCCGAGCTGGACCGCCACGATGGTCGCGCTGATGGCCGTCGTGCCAAGATGGAGGGCGTCGTTCAGGAAGACCGCCGCGAAGGTCACTACCGCGATCTGGGGGATGCAGAGCGCGCCAAGCCCGAAAACCGTCCGCCAGACCGAGCCGTTGCGGAACAGTCCAGTGCCGCCCGTGCCCGGCCGCGCCACGGGCTCGCCCTTCGGCCGGGTTACCGGCGGCTCGCGCAGCCAGAGCCACACGAAGCCCGTGGTTACCAGGCACATCGCCGCCAGCGCCCCGTAGACGCCACGGAATCCCACGCTCTCCGCCAGCGCGGGAAGCAGCAGAGCGCCGGCAGCACCGCCCGCCGGCAGGGCCATCTGCCGGATGCTCATGGCCAAGCCGCGCTCCCCCTCACCGAACCAAGCCATAACGGCACGCCCGCTCGACCCGTTCAGGCTCCCGCCGATCACGCCCACCAACAGAAGGGCGCCACCGAGCAGCCCGGCGGACGGTGTGACGGACGCAGCCGGAGAGAGGAACAGCGCCATCAGCGCCAGCACGAGGCTGGTCAGGCCCAGGCCCGTCAGCAACACCTTGCGGTCGCCCCAGCGGTCGGTCAGCATGCCCCACAGCAGTTCGCTGACGGCCACCCCCAGCCCCATGGCGCCGATCACCCATCCTAGATCGGTCAACTCCAGCCGGTAGTCCAACCGCATGAGGACCGCGGTGGCCGGAAGCCCCGTCAGCGCCGCGGCGAAGCTGCCGTTCGCGGCGACGCCCACCCCAAGCACTTTCCATCGGTGTGCATCCACACCCCCCACTGCCGGCCTTGCTGTGCCCGCATCGCGTCCTTCGCTCGTGATCGCCAGCCTCATGATCCGCCGTCTCATGGTCGCCATGGTGGAAAGCCTCGTCTTCAATTGTTCTTGCCATCAGCGTGATAGCGCGCGACGATCATCCCGATAATCAGGAAGTTTTTGACGTTAGATCCCGAAAACCAGGACGGTTGCTGCGTGAAGATCAGCTTCGACCTCGACGTGCTGCGCAGCTTCGTGGCCGGCGTGGACCTTGGCAGCTTCGCCAAGGCCGCCGACCGACTGGGCCGTTCGACGTCCGCCATCAGCGCGCAACTCAAGAAGCTGGAGGAGCAGGCGGGCACTCCGATCTTCCGCAAGTCCGGCCGCGGCCTTGCCCTGACGGAGGCGGGCGAGACCATGCTGGCCTACGCGCGCCGCCTGCTGGATCTGAACGACGAGGCAGTGACTGCCCTGCACGGTATGGCGACGGAGGGATGGCTGCGGATCGGCATGCAGGAGGATTTTGCAGAGGCCCTGCTGCCGATGGCGCTCGGCCGCTTCTCGCGGGTCCATCCCAAGATCCGGATCGAGGCGCGGGTGGCACGCAATGCCGATCTTCTTGATCGGGTGGCGCGCGGTCGGCTGGATTTTGCGCTGGCCTGGGACGACAGGGCGCCGGCCCCACACAAGGTGGACGTCGCAACGGTGCCGGTCCGCTGGATCGGCGCGCGCGACGCGGCGACGACCCGGCGTTTGCTGGAGGACGCCAGGGGAGAGCCATTGCCCATTGTGTCGTTCGACGACGGCTGCTGGTTCCGCAGCGTGGGGACAGCCGCGCTCGACCGCGCCGGGTGGGCATGGCGCGTGGCGCTGACGAGCCCCAACCTGTCGGGGTTGTGGGCCGGCGTGGCCGCCGGCTTGGGGCTCACCATCCGCACGGCGGTGGGCCTACCTCCAGGCCTACGAGCGTTGGACGAGTGCGACGGCGGCCTGCCGCCGCTGCCCTCCATCAATCTCGCGATTTACCGGAGGGACGCAGACCTCGATCCCTTGGCGGAGAGGCTGATCGACATCGTTCGCGACGGCGTGCACGAGCTGCTGTGACCTTTAGGTAGTGTCTGACGGACCGGCGTGTTGGAGCTGTTGGAAGCGGTAGCCCCCTTCAGCCGGAGCGACCGCGATACGCCGCCATGAGCTCTCCGACGCCCAATAGGCGCTGGTTTCAGAACGGATGCCCCCGTCCGGGCGCCCTGGCGGGCGATGGCTTAGTCACCGTGACGTCGTCAACGGGCTGTTCTAGAAGCTGAATACCGGTGTGCCCTGGCGCGACATCCCAGCGCGCTGCGGGTCGCGGCAGAACATCTACGACCGCTTCATGCGCTGGCGGCGCGATGGCTTATTCGAACGGCTACTCGAGCGTCTGCGCCTGCATCTGGATGATCAGCGCCCGATGGGAAGCCGCATCCCTTTCGCCACACGGCGAATGGCTGGGTAAAGCTGCTGGCCCGAAGACCTACGTCCGTCTCCGCGGCATGCCCCGTTACAGCGCTGTCGGGATTTCGACCGAGACGGGGCAAGCCCCCTTACCCGCACAGCCCCAGCACGCAAGAAGATGGCCCTGAGCACGTGCGCCGGCAAGGGCGTGGCTTCTCGATGCAAGTTCCCTTCCGCACCCAATCCCATTTCAGTTTTGGCGCCACCTGGGCCGCACCAGCCGGAAAGCAGTCACTCCGCGGCATGGATATGCCGCGCGAGCGTCGCCTGAAGGAGACGCGGGGTCACCGGCTTGTGCATGAGCCCGAGACCATGAGCGATGGCGTCGTTCTGCGGCTCGGGCCCGATCTCTCCGGTCACGATGATCCCGGGGATGTCGTGCCCGTACCGTTCGCGGATGCGCACGGCCGCTTCCGTCCCGATCCTCCCGGCGCGCAGGCGGTAGTCGACGATCAGGATGTCGGGCCGGCGGCTGTCCGCCTCCAGGCGCTTCAGCGCCTCGTCCGTGGAGTCGGCTGCCAGCACGTCGAAGTCCCATTCCCGCAGGATCGTCTCAAGCCCCATCAGGACGATTGCGTCATCGTCCACCACCACCGCGAACATCCGGTCCGCCCCATGGAACGATGCGGGCTCGGCGGACGGCTCAGCGGCTGACAGGACGGGCACCGCCTCGGCGGCGAGCGGCATGGCGATGCTGAACAGCGACCCACCGTTGGGACGCGAGCACACCTCCACCGGATGGTCGAGAAGCGTCGACAGCCGGCGCACGATCGCCAACCCCAACCCCAGCCCCTGGGTCCGGTCCCTCTCGGGATTGCCCAGCTGGTGGAACTCCTCGAAGATCCGGCCAAGATGGTCCGCAGGGATGCCCGGGCCGGTATCACGAACTTCGATGAGCAGTCGGTCACCGCGGATGGCGCAGTCCACCAGCACCCGGCCCCGTTCGGTGTAGCGGATGGCGTTCTCGATCAGGTTGCGCAGCATGCGGTCGAGCAACACGCGGTCGCTGCGGACCCGGGCGCCGCATGGCATGGTCTGCCACTCCAACCCCTTGTCCCGTGCGATCAGCCCATAGGCGTCATCCAAGGGCCCGAGCAGATCCTGCACAGAGAAGTCCTCAAACTGCGGTGCAACAATGCCGGCATCCAGCCGGGAAATGTCGAGCAGACCATCGAGCAGGCTTTTCAGGACATCGAGGCCGTGCTGCAACCGATCCAACCGCTCCCGCCCAACCGTATCCGCGACATAGGGGCGAAGCGCCTCGGCGAACAGCAGAATCGACTGCAGGGGCTGGCGCAGGTCATGGCTAGCCGCCGCGAGAAAGCGGCTCTTCGAGCGGTCGGCCTCCTCCGCCGCTTCTCGGGCACGGTGGATGTCATCGACGTCCGTGGCCGCGCCGAACCATGCGATGATATGGCCTCCCTGGCGGATGGGATGGGTGCGGCTGAGGTGCCAGCGGTACGCTCCGTCCGCACGCCGCAAACGCAGCTCGTACTCGTGCGGGTCACCGGCAGCGATGGCTTGCGCGCGTGCCCCCTGGATGCGCTCCACATCGTCCGGATGAAGATCGTCCATCCGTGTGGACTCGTCCGTCTCGCGGCCAGTATAGGCGCGGAAGGCGGCGTTGACGAACTCCAAGGCGCCATCCGGCCGGTTCACCCACATCTTCTGCGGCGCATGCTCGACCAACGCACGGAAGCGCTCCTCGCTCGCCCGCAACGCCTCATCCGCCTCCCGCCGGTCCGTGATGTCGCGCATAATTCCGGTGAAGAAGCGCTGTCCATCAACTTTCCATTCCGTGATGGCGAGCTCCAGGGGAAAGGTGGTGCCATCCTTGCGAAGCCCCTCGACCTCACGGCCAATGCCGATGATCTTGCGAATGCCGGTGCGCTGGTAGGCCTCGATGTAGCCGTTGTGCTCCGCACGGTACGGCTCGGGCATGAGCATCGCGATGTTGCGCCCCACCACCTCCGCCTCGGCATAGCCGAAGATGCGCTCGGCGGCCGGGTTGTAGGACTGGACCACGCCCCGTTCGTCGATGACCACCATGGCGTCCACGGCGGTCATGACGATGGAGCGGTAACGGGCCTCGCTGGCCTGCAATGCCGCCGTGGCATCGTTATGGGCGCGGGTTCGCGCTTCCAGGGCCTCGGCCATGCTGTCGAATGCTTGGCCCAGATGACCCAGTTCGGATCTGTCATCCGCCAATCCAGCGCGAGCCGAAAGGTCGCCCGCGCGCCAGAGCCGGGTTGCCGCGACCAGAGCCCCCACGGGGCGGTGCAGATAGCGCCGGGCGAGCAGGACAGCCGCCAGGAGGCTCAGCAAAAGCGTTGCCGCGGTCCAGACCAGGGATCGCCACAGCGCCTCATCGATGCCGACCATGGCCGCATTCCGGTCAACACCGATGGCAACGAAGATATGCCGGACACCGGCGGCGAGCGGCACGTAGGCGAACACCCTCTCGTGCCCGTCGATGCCGAGGAGTTGGGCAGTGCCGATGGTGTCGGCGTCGAGCAGCGGACGGAAGCGATCCGGCAGCACGGTGCCAACGACGCCGAGCAACTCCGGCACCCGAGCCAGCACAGCCCCCTCGCTGTCTGCCACGAGCACCGCGGCGTTGGAGGGCAGCGGGTGGTTGGCGAGGTAGCTCGTCAACCAGCCGAGATCGATTAGTGCCGAGACCACACCAACCGTGGTTCCGTCGTCACGCAGGATCGGCAGCCCGAACGGCATCGCCGGCCTCCCGCTCGGCCGCTGCCGGATGAACGCGCCGACGGTGAATCCGCCACCCTCCAGCACCGCGCGTACGTGTGCACGGTCCGCGATGGTGATGCCTGGCCGAAGCTTGTCAGTCGAGCACAGGATAACGCCGTCCGCACCTGTGAGGTTGATCGTCAGGTAATCCGGGATCCGTCGACCCGTCCGTTCCAACAGGTCCTGGCATCCGAGTGGATCCAGGTCCCGCGCCACGCGTGTCTCGGCGAGCAACGCCAGAGTCTGCCGCACCCCCTCGACGAGGCGCTGCTGCTCGCCGCCAAGCAGGCCGAGGAGATGAAGGGCGGTGTTGTGGATCTCCGCCTCCCGGTTGCGGCGCTGTTCGAGCTGATTCCAGACCTCGATGGCCGAGATCGGGGCAATGGCCAGCAGCACCAGCAGGAGCAGGCGCACCAGGATGCTCATGGGCACCCGTCCGCTGCCACCATGCCAAGGCACCACCTCCCGCGCTCACGCATCGTTGTCTCCCCACAATGATAATCTGGAACAACAACGGGGCAGGCGTGTCAGTGGTCCTCCAACAATCGTCCGCACAGGGCTTGACCAATCCGATTTTTCGATTGCGCCAGTCCCCTTTCACCACGTTGGCTCAAACCGCATTTTGTCCGGCTGACCACCGGCTTTGGCCGGGCGCATGCCTTTTTGTCAGTCCTTGCGGCCCCTCACGGCCCAGGCCCGCGCGACAAGATGGATGCTGCCGTCTGCCTGTGCCGGTAAGGACGCCCGCAGGCGCTCACGCAACGCGGCTCGGCTGTCCTCGTCCAACGACATGCAGTAGGCCGGCGCCGGCGCTTGTCCCCCAAGAAACGGAGCCCAGTAGTCGTCGAAGTCGCGGAACTTGGTGGGAACGTCGATCGCAAGGGTCTTCACCTGCGAAAGGCCGGCGCCCTCGAACAGCCGGCGCAATGTCTCCGGCTGGCATATCGGGAAACGACACCCCTCGTCGAACCCGAGGGCCTGCGTGTCCAGTGCGATCGCCGCATCCCAAAAGCGGCGCATCAACTCCATCTTGCCCGCGTAATCCCAGACATAGAGCGCCACCTCGCCGCCCGGTCGAACGACCCGCGCCATCTCGGAAGCCGCGAGCGGATGATCGGGCAGGAAGTTGAGGACGAGGCCGGACACCACGCGATCGAACTGGGCGGCGGGGAACGGCAGGCCGAGGGCATTGGCTTGAAGCAGCTCGGCGCCCGAGGCCTTCAAGCGCCGACGTGCGAAGTCGAGAAAGCCGGCTGACGGGTCAATCCCGACCAAACGCTTGGGGGCGCATCGCTCGGCAATGGCCTCCGCCACCGTTCCGGTGCCGCAGCCCACGTCGAGCCAATCGAGGTCGGTCGGGGCGTTCAACCAAGCGAACAACGCGTGGGCCACCGGACGGCTCCAGCGTCCCACGTAGGGTTCATAGAGGTCACCGCTCTCCCAGCGAACGGCCGCGGCTTCAGTCATCGCCGGGGCTCCCTTGGCCTTTAGGAGCCTGATCGTACTCCTTCCCGGCTTCGCGATCACTGGAACAGGCGGATAGGCGGGAGACCGCGACAAGAGCCTTTTCTTTATCGGCGGTATCCTCGGGCACGCCATGGACCGCCCGCTCGACAAGGCCGCCAAGGATCGCTCGACCGGGCGCCTGCCATCACGCTGGACGCTGAGGAACCGGTGTTGCTGCTGTTGCGCAGTGGTCTATCGGTCGACGAATTCCGTCGCTGAATTGCCATGGCGTCGAAGCGATGGCTCAACGATCAGCCAATTCGATTGTGCACGGTTTGCGGCCGCGTCGGATTGCGGGTGGATCATCCCCGAAGTCCGAGCCACAGCGTTTCGCCCGGTCACGATACCGCTCAGCCGCGGCATCGCCCAGGGTTGGGATGGCGTGGCGGGTGGTGAGGCTCCCGCGGGGAACTTCAAGGACGCATGGGCGCTTCACGGAAATGCTCTCGGGCAGTTGTGTGGTTTGGTCGATGCAAGCCCCATTCAGGCTGTCGCTGGTGAGGCCGATCAACGTCCGCAAATCCGTGTTGCGGAGGTCGGCGCCGTAGAAGGTGGCTCCGGTGACGTCGGTCGGCTTGCTGCGCCCGTCGGTTCCTGGTTCGGGCGGAATACGGATCGAGTTGAAAGAAATGTTGCGCAGATCGGCGTAGTTGAAGTTGGTGCGGCGAAAATTGACGCCGTCGGCAAAAGCGCCTCTGAGGTCCGCGCCGGAGAAGTCGCTGCCTTCGAAGTTCGAGCCGGTTAGCCTGGATCTTTGCAGAAACGTCCAAAAGAATGAAGCGCCGGCACCAGTGATGCAGGTAAGATCAGCCATTTCACCGAATATGCTGCCTTCGAAGACCGCGGCTCTAAGGTCGCTTCCCTGGAAGTTGGACTTGCATAGATTCGAGTGGCTCAAATTGGCTCTCGTGCCGCTGGGCGGGGTAAGAACAAGATGACTTAGATTGTCGTTTGCCGCCTCAATGTCCCGCAGCGAAATTCCCAAGCTGACTAGGGGCCGTTAGCGCTTGAGGTCCGTGCCCATTTGGTTGGGATGGCAGTTGAGTACGGAAGCGAGGTTCTGACGGACGCGGAATGGAAGATTCTGCATCCGCTGATCGAAGCGTGCCGCCCGCGCGGCAAGACGCCACCCCAGCACCTGCGCCGCACGGTTACG
>NZ_JAUQTX010000101.1:0-21499 GCF_059803775.1 Azospirillum sp. UFLA03-27
ACCGAGATCTACACTCGCGTATAATCGTCGGCAGCGTCAGATGTGTATAAGAGACAGGGGTGGGGGCAAGTACGAGCCCCTTACTCTCAGCCCTGCGACCGGCGGGCGACGACCTTCCAGGCTGCCTGCATGATCGCGGCACCCAGCGCGGTCTTCAGCACCGTGGCGGCCAGGAACGGCGTCAGGCCCAGTGCGACGGCCTTCTCGCCGCCGAACAGGACGGCCATCCAGGCGACGCCCGGAACGAACAGCAGGGCATGGCCGATCGCCAGGGCGCCGACGGCCTTCAGCGGGCTGCGGTCCCAGCCGCGCTCGGCCAGCCAGCCGGTGACGCCGGCGGCCAGGACGAAGCCCAGCAGGTAGCCGGCGGTCGGGCCGGCCATGTAGGCCGGGCCGGCGCCCGGACCGGCGAAGACCGGCAGACCGGCGAGGCCTTCCAGCAGGTACAGCAGGACCGTCGCCGTGGCGAGGCGGCTGCCGTAGGCCATGCCGAGCAGGATGACGACCATGCTCTGCATCGTCATCGGAACCGGCCAGAAGGGCACCTGCACCTTGGCCGAGGCGGCCAGCAGCAGGCTGCCCAGAACCGCCGCGGTGGCGGCGGTGAGCAGGCCGCCCCGCGGGGCGACCGTCTCGAGAAGCGAAGCGGCACGCTGCGAAAGCGTGTTTGCGAAAGCCATCGTCCTTACCTTTCCCTATATGTCGGAGCCCGCTTGGCTCACGCGAACTCCAGGATCTTCTGATCGACCGCCAGGCTGGAGCCGGGCGTCGCGTGCACCTTGGACACCGTGCCATCCTGCGCCGCACGCAGGATGTTTTCCATCTTCATCGCCTCGACCACGGCCAGCACCTCGCCGGCCTTGACCTCCTGCCCCTCGGTCACGGCGACCGAGACGAGCAGGCCGGGCATCGGCGACAGCAGGAACTTCGACATGTCCGGCGGCGCCTTCACCGGCATCAGCGCGTCAAGCCGCGCCGCGTTCGGAGTCAGCACCTTGACCAGCGCCTGGCTGCCGGAGTGGGACAGGCGGTAGCCGACGCCGACGCGGTCCACCTGGACGCAGACATGCGCGCCGTTCACCGTGCCGCGGAACAGCGGCTGGCCGAGCGTCCAGTCGCTCCACACCACATGGTGCCTGCCCTCGAAATCGACGGTGTAGCCGATGCGCTGCGGGCTGCCGTCCGTCGGGTGGACATGGACCGGATGCTGCGCGCCGTCCATCACGACGACCCAGTCGTCGCGCACCCGGACCTTGTTGCCCGGCATCTTGCCGGAGATCTGGATGTCGCGGTCGTTCAGGCAGCGGTGGATCACCGCGGCGACGGCGATCAGGACCGCCGGGTCGTCCGGCGGCAGGTCGGAGGCGTGGAAGCCGGTCGGGTATTCCTCGGCGATGAAGTTGGTGGTCAGCCGGCCGTCGACGAAGCGCTGGTTGGCCATCAGCGAGGCGAGGAACGGGATGTTGTGGCTGACGCCGCGAATGTAATACTGGTCCAGCGCCTCGCGCATGCGGGCGATGGCGGCGTCGCGCGTCGACCCCCAGCTGCACAGCTTGGCGATCATGGGGTCGTAGTACATGGAGATCTCGCCGCCCTCGTAGACGCCGGTGTCGACGCGGACGTGCGGGTCCTCCGACGGCGGACGGTAGTGCGTCAGCCGGCCGGTGGAGGGAAGGAAGTTGCGGAACGGATCCTCGGCGTAGACGCGGGACTCGATGGCCCAGCCGTGCAGCTTGATGTCGTCTTGGCGAAGCGTCAGCTTCTCGCCCGCCGCGACGCGGATCATCAGCTCGACGAGGTCGAGGCCGGTGACCAGCTCGGTGACCGGATGCTCCACCTGGAGGCGGGTGTTCATCTCCAGGAAGTAGAAGTTGCGCTCGGCGTCGACGATGAACTCGACCGTGCCGGCGGACTTGTAGTCCACGGCGCGGGCCAGCGCCACGGCCTGCTCGCCCATCGCCTTGCGGGTGGCGGCGTCGAGGAAGGGCGACGGCGCCTCCTCGATGACCTTCTGGTGGCGGCGCTGGATCGAGCATTCGCGCTCGCCCAGATACAGGGCCGTGCCCTGCCCGTCGGCCAGCACCTGGATCTCGATGTGACGCGGCTGTTGGATGTACTTCTCGACGAAGACGCGGTCGTCGGCGAAGGAGGAGCGCGCCTCGTTCTGGGCCGAGCGGAAGCCTTCGCGGGCCTCCTCGTCGTTCCAGGCCACGCGCATGCCCTTGCCGCCGCCGCCGGCCGATGCCTTGATCATCACCGGGTAGCCGATGTCGCGGGCGATGGTCACCGCCTCGCTGTCGTCGGCGATGACGCCCAGATAGCCGGGCACCGTGCTGACGCCGGCGGCCTTGGCCAGCTTCTTCGACTCGATCTTGTCGCCCATGGCCTGGATGGCGTGGGCGTCCGGACCGATGAAGGCGATCCCGGCGGCGGCCAGCGCCTCCTGGAACTCGCGCTTCTCCGACAGGAAGCCGTAGCCGGGATGGACGGCCTGGGCGCCGGTCTTCTTGCAGGCGTCGACGATGCGGTCGATCAGCAGGTAGCTCTGCGCCGAGGGGGCGGCGCCGATGTGGACGGCCTCGTCGGCCATCTCGACGTGCAGGGCGTTCCTGTCGGCGTCCGAATAGACGGCGACCGTCTTGATGCCCAGGCGGCGCGCCGTGCGGATGACGCGGCAGGCGATCTCGCCGCGGTTCGCGATCAGGATCTTTGAGAACAGGGTCGTCATGGGGCGGCGCGCCTTCAGAGCGGGATGTTGTCGTGCTTGCGCCAGGGGTTCTGGAGCTGCTTGTTCTTCAGCATGGACAGCGCCTTGATGACGCGCCGGCGGGTGCCGTGCGGCATGATGACGTCGTCGATGTAGCCGCGCGACGCCGCGACGAACGGGTTGGCGAACTTCTGCCGGTACTCTTCGGTGCGCGCCTCGATCTTCGCGGTGTCGCCGATGTCGCCGCGGAAGATGATCTCCACAGCACCCTTCGGCCCCATCACCGCGATCTCCGCCGACGGCCAAGCGTAGTTGATGTCGCCGCGCAGATGCTTGGACGCCATCACGTCATAGGCGCCGCCGTAGGCCTTGCGCGTGATCACGGTGATCTTCGGCACGGTGGCCTCGGCGTAGGCGAACAGCAGCTTGGCGCCGTGCTTGATGATGCCGCCGTACTCCTGCGAGGTGCCGGGCATGAAGCCGGGGACGTCCACCAGGGTCAGGATCGGAATCTCGAAGGCGTCGCAGAATCGCACGAAGCGCGCGGCCTTCTTGGAGCTGTCGATGTCCAGGCAGCCGGCGAGCACCATCGGCTGGTTGGCGACGATGCCGACCGTGCTGCCGTTCATGCGGCCGAAGCCGATGATGATGTTCTTGGCATAGTCGGGCTGAAGCTCGAAGAAGTCGCCCTCGTCGACCGTCTTGAGGATCAGCTCCTTCATGTCGTAGGGCTTGTTCGGGTTCTCCGGCACCAGCGTGTCGAGCGACAGGTCGTCGCGGTCGATCGGGTCGGTGCAGGGACGCTCCGGCGCCCGCTCGCGGTTGGAGGCCGGCAGGAAGTCGATGAAGCGGCGGAGCTGGAGCAGCGCCTCAACGTCGTTCTCGAAGGCCATGTCGGCGACGCCGGACTTGCTGGAATGGGTGATCGCCCCGCCCAGCTCCTCTGCCGTCACCACCTCGTGCGTAACCGTCTTCACCACGTCCGGGCCGGTCACGAACATGTAGGAGCTGTCCTTCACCATGAAGATGAAGTCGGTCATGGCCGGCGAATACACCGCACCGCCGGCGCACGGCCCCATGATCAGGGAGATCTGCGGGATGACGCCCGAGGCGTTGACGTTGCGCTGGAACACCTCGGCGTAGCCGCCGAGCGAGGCCACGCCCTCCTGGATGCGGGCGCCGCCGGAATCGTTCAGGCCGATGACCGGCGCGCCGACCTTCATCGCCTGGTCCATGATCTTGCAGATCTTCTCGGCGTGGGCTTCCGACAGCGAGCCGCCGAAGACGGTGAAGTCCTGGCTGAAGACGAAGACGAGACGCCCGTTCACCGTGCCGTGACCGGTGACCACGCCGTCGCCGGGAACCTTCTGGCCTTCCATGCCGAAGTCGTTGCAGCGGTGCTGCACGAACATGTCGAACTCCTCGAACGAGCCTTCGTCGAGGAAGAGTTCGATGCGCTCCCGCGCGGTCAGCTTGCCCTTGGCGTGCTGCGCGGCGACGCGCTTTTCGCCGCCGCCCAGCCGCGCACCGGAGCGCATGGCGTCCAACTTGGCCAGAATTTCTTGCATCAGGCGTTTCCCACTTTGGCGAGCGGCGGAGGACCTTGCGAACCTTGTGGCAGCGGTCCCCTCACCGGAACGCCTGGATTATTCACAAGATTTGCAACAGGGCAATTGGCCGGGCGGGAAAAATGTGCGAAGTTGCGAACATATTTGCAAACGCAGCGCGCGGTTTGCCAAGATTGCAAATATGCACTTCGGCATAATCTTCGGGTGATAGGCGGGTCCATGCAGAAGCTCTTCCTCGGCTACAAGCTCCGTCGCCTGCGCGAACAGCGCGGGCTGACCCAGGCGGCGCTGGCCAAGACGCTGGACCTGTCGCCGAGCTACCTGAACCAGATCGAGAACAACCAGCGCCCGCTGACCCTGCCGGTGCTGCTGAAAATCTCCGCCGTGTTCGAGGTGGACCTGTCCAACTTCGTGGAGGACGAGGACAGCCGTCTGGTCGCCGATCTGCGCGAGGCCCTGGCCGACCCGCTGTTCGCTGGGGCTCCCCTGACCAATGCCGAGCTGCGCAGCGCCGTCGGCTCCAGCCCGGAGCTGGCCCGCCGCGTGCTGAGCCTGCACCAAGCCTACCAGAAGCTTCACGAGCGGGTGCAATCGCTGGCCGACAGCCTGTCCAACCAGGAACCGAGCGACGCCTTCGCCGGGCCGCAATTCCCCTACGAGGAGGTCCGCGACTACTTTCACTACTGCAACAACTACATCGGCCCGCTGGACGAGGCGGCGGAAAAGCTGTGGGACACGGAGAAGATCCACTCCGGCGCCCTGCTGAACGAGCTGGCCGCCTATCTGAAAAGGCGGCACGACGTGCGGGTCAAGATCGTCGCCGACGACGGGGAGACGGCCATGCGCAGCTACGACGGCAGCACCGGCACGCTTCGCCTGTCCGCCCTGCTGAACGGCCCCAGCCGCGCCTTCCACATGGCCCACCAGATCGCCCTGCTGGGGTTCGGCGACGTGATCGAGGAACGGGTCGCCCAGGCGAAATTCTCCAGCGAGGACGCGCGGTCGATCTGCCGGGTCGGGCTCGCCAACTATTTCGCGGGGGCTCTGGTCCTGCCCTACCGCGCCTTCGCCGCCCAGGCGCGTGCGCTGCGCCACGACGTGGAGCAGTTGCAGAGCCGCTTCGGCGCCAGCTTCGAGCAGGTCTGCCACCGGCTGTCCACCCTCCAGCGGCCGGGGGCGCGGGGGCTGCCCTTCTACTTCGTGCGGGTGGACATGGCCGGCAACATCACCAAGCGCCATTCCGCCACGCGCTTCCACTTCGCGCGCTTCGGCGGCGCCTGCCCGCTGTGGAACGTGCACGAGGCCTTCGCACAGCCCGGCAAGATCCTCGTGCAGTTCGCCACCATGCCCGACCGCACCACCTACATCGGCATCGCCCGCACGGTGACCAAGCGCGGCGGCGCCTATCTGAAGCCGTCGCGGCAGTTCGCCGTCGGTCTGGGCTGCGAGGCGACGCACGCCAACGAGATCGTCTACGCCGCCGGCATCGACACCTCCAACGAGACCGCGGCCGTGCCCATCGGTGTGAACTGCCGCATCTGCGAGCGCACCGACTGCCAGCAGCGCGCCTTCCCGCCCATCGGCAGCCAGCTGTCGGTGGACGAGCACCACCGCAGCTTCGTCCCCTACCTGTTCACCCAGGAGGGGCGGACCGTGGAAAAGGCCTGAACGGTTGGCGATTCCGCTACGGCCGCTCTATCATCCGCGGCCCAACCGATAGGATCACGACATGACGACGCCCAACGCCCGGCCCCTGCCCCAGAAGACCATCGGCGTCCTCGGCGGCATGAGCAACCAGGCCACCGCCGAATATTACCGCCTGCTGAACGAAGGGCTGAACGCCCGGTTCGGCGGCTGGGACAACGGCGAGATCGTCATCGTCAGCGTCAATTTCGGCAACATCGAGCATTTCGTCCGCCGGAACGAGTGGGACGCCGCGCACCGCTACCTGTCCGGCAAAGTGGACGCGCTGGAGCGCGCCGGAGCCGACGTGATCCTGTGCGTGTCGAACACCATGCACCGTGTGGTCGAGCCGATCATGGCGGAGCGCGCCACCCCCTTCATCCACATCGCCGATCCGACCGGTGCCGCGATGCGGGCCGCCGGCCTGTCGCGGGTCGCTCTGCTGGGCACCATGCCGACGATGCTCTCCGACGACCTGCGCCGCCGTTACGAGGAGCGCTTCGGCATCGAGATCATGGTGCCCTCCGACCCCGACAAGGCGACGGTCGACCGCATCATCTTCGACGAGCTGGTGCGGCGCGATCTGCGCCCTGAATCCAAGGCCCAATACCTGGAAATCATCGACCGGCTGGCCGCCGACGGGGCGCAGGGGGTGATCCTCGGCTGTACGGAGATCTTCCTGCTGGTCGATCAGGCCGACCGCCCGGAATTCCCGATGTTCAACACGACGGCGCTCCACGCCACCGCCGCCGTGGCCTTCGCGCTGGGCGAATAAGGGCCATCGATCCGGCGTGCTGGAAGCCCGGCGGCGACGCGCGCCCTGCGCACGGGCGATGAACAACGACCCCGATCAGTCCTGCAACCTCGCAATGATCCTCGGCAGGATGGCGGTGAGGGCCAGGTGTTCGAAAGCCCAGTCCCGATGTGCCGACCGCAGCCTTGCGCGGCGGTCGGCATCTCCGGCCAGTGCCGACAGGACCTGAAGCGCGTCCTTCTCGCCGGTGAAGGTCAGGTCATCCTCATGCGGGCCGAACAGCCGGTCCGTGTCCGTGTGCCGCCAGCTCACCAGCAGCCCGTCCCGTTTGATGATTTCCAGCGTCCTTGGGAAGATCGCCGTATCGTAGGCGAGGCTGCCGAAATCCAGGCAGGCTCCGGCGGCGTGATAGACGTTGCGTGGCGCGGATGACACCGGCTCGGAAGCGATCCCAAACCGTTCCCAGCCGTTGCCCCAAAGCGAGAAAACCTCGCCGAAGCCGCGCCTGAGGGCGAGGGCGAAACGGCGGCGGTTCTCGACGGCGAAGGCGATGGTGAAGGCACGGTTGAAATCCAGCGTCCAGGCGGGGTCCGCCGACCATTCCGTCAGCCCGCACAGGTCCATGGCCTGCAGCCTGTGCAGCGTCGGCCGCTCCATCATCGCGGCGGACACGGCTTCCGCATGGCGGTGGATCGCCGGGGATACCGGCTCGCGGCCGGATTCGATGTGGTCCGGCCAGCCTTGTCCCAGATAGAGGAAGCGGTCCCGCACCGAGGCCTCCGCCTCTCCGGTGTCGGACGGCCCCTTCATCGCGGCGTAGGGATGGCGTTGCAGGCCGGGTGTCCCGTGCGACATCCAGCGCTTGTACAGATCGACGGAACCGCCCTGCGCCGGGCTGGTGTAAATCCAGCGATGGACACCGAGCGGCTCGTGGAACACCCGCGTCAGGCCGAGCCGGGCGGACTGTTCCGCCGATCCCCGGCACATGCACCACATGGAAATGTTGTTTTCCGCCATCCACCGGTCGGTCTCGCGGATCTGCTCCGTCGAGCGTGCCCCGACCTCCTCGAGCGGATGCTTCAAACAGATGTGGACGACGGCCGGCGGCAGGCCGAATCCGGCGATGTAGGCGCGCAGCATCTCCACCGTCGGGCGGGGAATGTCGAACAGGTTCAAAACGAACAGAACGTCGATCCGCCGGTCGATCAGGTCCTGCGAGATGTCGGGCAAGGCCAGCACGGACTCATGGCCGAGATCCACCAGAGCCGCGTGGATCGACCACAGGATTTCGGACGTGCCCTGGCCGCATAGAAGGAATCGCACGGCTTACTCCGGCTTCCTGAACAGTGCGACCGCCTCGGCCATGTAGGCGGCGAGTTGCGGCAGGTTGCTCCCCTCCTGCTCCACCGCCGCGAAGCGGGCACGGGCCTTACCTCTCGCCGCGGCAAGCAGCGCCGGATCGGCCGCCAGAGCCGCGGCGCGGGCGACGAACGCCTCATCATCCGCGACCAGGAAGGCGGGGCCGGCGACGCTGGCCACATCGCCGCCGGCATGCGACAGCACCGGCATTCCGGCGGCCAGCGCCTGTGCCGCCCCCGCTCCGCCGCCGGTGCGGCGCGGATTCAGGAAAAGGTCGCCGAGTTGGAGCAGAGCCTCCATGCGGTCGACATGGCCAAGGCAGCGCAGCCTCGCGGCGTGGCGGCGGCCGGACAGCCGGCCGGGCAAGGCCTCCGCTCCCCCGGCGAACAGCACCAGCGCCTGCGGCACCGCGTCCAAAATCCGCTCCAGCAATTCCAGGAAGTCGCCATCGACCTCCGCGTCCAGGCGGTTGCCGACAACGATGCAGGCAAACGCGGCATCCGGAATGGAAAACTCCGCGCGCGTGGCGGTGTCGCCGGTGCGGCGCAGCGACAGGCCGAAGCGGAAAGGCCGCCAGGAACGGGCCAGCCGCCCCTCACCGGCGGGCGGCACGCGGCCTCCGAAGTCCAGCACGATGTCGGCGAGCGAGATGGTCTGGCCGGTCGTAGTGGGGATGCACAGCAGCGGGCGTACGCCCTCCAGAAGATCGGCGACGACGACCGAACCGCCGAAGGCGATCACCAGATCCGGATCGAAGGCGTCCACGGCCGTCAGGAAGCCGTTCACCTTCTCCGCGGCGATGCCGGGTGCGGTGGAGGACAGCATGCGGACCGTCTCGTCCTCGAACCGGATCGTCTGCTCGCCGGACAGCCATTCCTCGACGGCGGCGGCGAAGGGTGGAATGAACGGGCTGTAATAGCGGTCCGGCATCATGTTGGTGTTGAGCACTAGAACCGTCCGGCCGAGGTCCCGTTGCAGCCGGACGGCAAGCAGCAGGAGGTCGCGCGATGGCTGGTGCTGGTCGGACAGGAACTGGTTGGTCACGATGACGACCTTGCCCGTGTCCGGCCGTCCCGCACGGCACGGGGCCGGAGCTATGCCCAGCCGCGAGGATAGCTGCCGCAGGAACCGCTCATAGAAGGGAAGCAGCCGGCCGGTCGTGAAGTCCGGAACCGACACCATGTCCATCCGCATCAGGAAAAGCTGGCGCTGCATGGACCAGTAGATCTGGTTGATGCCGTCCAGCGGCGCCAGGTCCAGCACATGGTCCAGCATGTCCAGGATGTTCACGTATCGGCGAAGATCGCCCGAGACATGGGCCAGCGCCGATTCCCGAAGAATGGGGTCCAGACCGGCGGTCGCGGCGTCCAGCGTCTCCATCGCCGCGGCGTCGCTTCCCAAACCGGCCGCGCGTGCAGCGTCACAGCTTTCCGAAATTTCCCTCAGCGCCTCGCCGGTTCCGGCTGGGCCCTGCAGCCGAGCGATGAGGTTGGTCAGGACGGCGGCTCGGGAGCTGAGATCTTGCATGGGAAGACGGCCCCGGTTGACTCGAGAAGCGCTGGCCCAGCTCGACCCGAGAGATTTGGGCGAATGCGATTTTGCCACCTATAGGAGCGGTTTGAGTGGAAGTCAACGCGATCACCGTGCGCATCCTCAGCCGGGAGAGGGCGCGGCGATGGCGCTTGGCAGGGGGACCCGGCCCATCGCGATGGGCCGGACGCTGCAACCTATCCGCCGCCGCAGCCGCAGCCGTCATCACCGCCACAGGGCGGTGATGACGGCGTCGATCTGTGGATAGGCGCCGGAGGAAATGCTCGTCGTGCCGGATACCGGCGGGGTGAAGCCGGCCATGGCCTGAACCATCTGGTCCACCGACGACGCCTGCAACACCGGACCGCCGGCGATCTCGAGACTGTCCAGGCGATGAGTGGTGCCGGAAAACCATCCGGCGACCGTCACCTTGTCGGCGGTGCCCACGAGTTGCAGTTCCAGGTCCGTCCCGACCTTGCGGAACCACAGCTGGTGCGGATCGACGGCGCTGTCGAACACGAGGCGGTCGTTGCCGGTGTCCGCGTCGTTTTCAACAATGCGGTCGTTGCCGCCGCCGGGCGCGAAGCGGTAGGTGTCGTTGCCCGGCCCGCCGGCCAGCGTGTCGTTGCCGGCCCCACCGTAGAGGTCGTCGTCGCCGTCACCGCCCGAAAGCTGATCGTTTCCACCGCCGCCGATCAGCGTGTCGTCGCCGGCCTCGCCATACGCCACGTCGGAGGAACCCGCGTCGCCGCGGCAGTCCAGAAGGTCGCTGCCGGCGCCGCCGTGCAGTTCGTCCCAACCGGAGCCGCCGATCAGCGTGTCGTTCCCGCCCTCACCGAACAGCGTGTCGTTGCCTCCTCCGCCGTCGATCCAATCGTCCCCGGCATAGCCCCACAACGTCTCCGTCGTCTCGCCGCCGACCGTCAGCAGCGGCAGGTCCTGGGCCGACAGATCGACCTCGGTGCCGTCGGCGAAGCGGACGGTCTGGAGATAGTTCGTCCCGTCGCCGGTCCCGTTGAAGCGGTTGGCGATGACGATCTGCTCATCACGGTCGTGGAAGCGCAGCACGAGGAAGGTTCCGAACCGCGCGCAATGGAGTTGGTCCGCCGAGAAGCCTTCGCCCATCAACAGCACGTCGTTGCCGCCGCCGCCCAGGATCGTGTCCCGCCCGCCCTCATACAGGATCAGATCGTCCCCCAGGCCGGCGTCGATGCTGTCGTCGCCGGCACCGCCCGACAGCGTGTCGTCGCCGGCCTCGCCGAACAGGGCGTCGTTGCCGGCGCCGCCATCGATGACATCGTTTCCGCTGCCGCCAAAGAGCAGGTCATTGTCGGCACCCCCGGACAGCGTGTCGGCTCCCGCCCCACCGTCCACGGAGTCGTTCCCGCCGCCGCCGTCGAGCCGATCGTCGCCATCGCCGCCATACAGCGTGTCGTTGCCGCCACCGCCGATGATGGTGTCCTGCCCGGCATCGCCATAGAGCGTGTCGAAGCTCGCCCCGTCGTCGCTGCTGTCGATGAGGTCGTCGCCGTCGCCGCCACGCACCAGATCGGCCCCCGCCCCGCCATAGAGGCTGTCGTCGCCGCCATAGCCATAGATCGCGTCATCGCCGCCGTTGCCCCGGATCACGTCCGCGACCTTGTAGCCTTCCAAGGTGTGACGGGCGTTGTCGTCCCGCGTGTCGATGACGAGATCCTGACGGCTCAGGTCGTAGGTCGAGCCATCGGCGAAGCGCAGGGTCTTGAGATAGTTCGCCCCGTCGCCGGCCCCGTTGAAGCGGTTTGCAACCACAATGCGATCGGGCAAGCCGTCGAACAGAATGTGCAGGTCAGCCCCGAACCGCTCGAAACGCAGGCTCGCGACGTCGAACCCCTCTCCGAAGGCCAGAGTGTCGTTCCCGCCGCCCCCGGTGATGGTGTCGCGGCCGCCCTGGTAGAGAACGAGGTCGTCCCCGGCTCCCGTGACGATCCAGTTGTTGCCCAGCCCGCCGGCCAGCGTGTCGTCCCCATCCTCGCCGTAGAGGGTATCGGCATCGTCGCCGCCATCGATCACGTCGTTTCCGGCACCACCATAGAGAGTGTCGTTGCCCGTATCGCCCGACAGCGTGTCCTGATCGGCATCGCCATACAGAATGTCATTGCCCGAACCGCCGTTGACGATGTCATTGCCCGAACCGCCCTTGATGGTGTCGATGCCGGAGCCGCCGTCCATACGGTCCTCACCGGCCCCGCCCTCCAGGGAGTCATTGCCGGCCCCACCGTCGATCCAATCGTCGCCATCGCCGCCATAGAGAGCGTCGCCGCCCGTCCCGCCGAGCAACGTGTCGTTGCCGCCGTCACCGTAGGCGGCGTCGCCGGCGGTGTCGTCACGGCCGTCGATCAGGTCGTCGCCGTCGCCACCGTACAGCCTGTCGACACCGGCCCCGCCATACAGCGTGTCGTCGCCACCATATCCGTAAATGGAGTCCGTGCCGCCGTTGCCCCGGATCACGTCACCGACGTTGTAGCCGTCCAGAATGTGGCCGGCGTTGTCGTCGTTCGTCGTGACGACGATGTCCGGACGGGACAGGTCGATCTCCGTGCCGTCGGCGAAGCGCAAGGTCTGCAGATAGTTGGCCCCCTCGCCGGTGCCAGTGCTGGTGAAGCGGTTCGCAATGACGATCCGCTGCGCCGTCGCGGCGAACACCAGATGAAGATCCTTGCCGTAACGCTCCAGACGCAAAGCGTCGGCGCCATAGCCTTCCCCGAAGACCAGAACATCGTTGCCGCCACCGCCGACGACAGTGTCGGTTCCGCCGCCATAGACCACGAGGTCGTCGCCGGCCCCTCCGTCGATGCCGTTGGCGCCCGTCCCGCCGTTCAGCGTGTCGTTTCCGACACCACCGAACAGCGTGTCGTTCTCCGTGCCGCCGGACAGGCTGTCGTTGCCGTCGCCGCCCTCCAGGTAATCGGCGCCGGCCCCGCCGTCCAGCACGTCGTCGCCAAGCCCGCCATACAGCGCGTCGGCGCCGTCGCCGCCCTTCAGCGTGTCGTCACCACCATAACCGAGGATCGAGTCGTTGCCGCCGTTGCCCTCGATGCGGTCGCCCATCCGGTAGCCGCGCAGCGTCTCCCCCGCCGCCAGACCGTAGGTTTCCAGCGCGATGTCCGGCGCGGTAAGGTCCACCAGGGTCCCGTCGGCGAAGCGCAGCGTCTGGACGTGGTTGATCCCATCCCCTTCCCCGTTGAAGCGGCCGACCACGGCAATGCGGTCGCCCGTGTCGCGGAAGGTGAGATACAGATCGTCGCCGAAGCGCGAGAGATAAAGCTGCTCCGCCGCCAGCCCGGCACCGAGTTCCAGCACGTCGTTGCCGCCACCGCCACGGATGGAATCCTGTCCCTGCCCGGAACCGGCATAGAGGAACAGGTCATCCCCGGCGCCGCCATCAAGAGAGTCGTTGCCAGCCCCACCGTCGAGCGTGTCGTTGCCGTCCTGGCCGTAAAGCTGGTCGTTATCGGCGCCACCGCGGATGGAGTCGTTTCCGGCCTCTCCAAAAAGAGTGTCCTTTCCAGCTCCTCCGTCTATCAAGTCATCGCCAGCGCCGCCATAAGACACGTCCGTCCCGCCGCCGCCGTAAATGGTGTCGCGCCCTGTGCCCCCATAGGACATGTCGTTGATGCCACCGGCGTAGGGGTCGTCACGGTTGTCGATTAGGTCGTCGCCTGCCCCACCATGCATTTCATCGGAACCGGCTCCTCCCCTGATGGTGTCGTTGCCGGCACCGCCCAGGATCGTATCGTTGCCGGTACCACCATCAAGCTCATCGTCACCGACACCGCCACCTATGCAATCATTGCCGTCACCGGCGCTGACGATGTCGTTTCCGGCCGCTTCGGTCGGGGATGGAGAAGGCAGTATGCTATCCAGCCCCCATGTGGATGTACCCCCTTCCCAGATGTACCAGCCACCAGAGAAAGGATAGCCTGCGACTTCGATACCAGCGATGTAGACGCCTGCCCGAGCCAGAGACGAGCCTTGATACTCGCTGACGACGTGGATCTGCAGCCGATCCGCTTCGCTCCGGTCGCGGACGGTGAACACGAAGTCCTGAGTGTTCCCTTTGTACGCGGTGCTGCTGCCGTCCTGTCCCAAATTCGAGTAATGGACGTCCACCCGTGCGTCCATCAGCACTGTCCCGTCAAGCGTAACGATCGTCCGCGGCCAGAACCATGTTATATGTCCGCCCATCCGGATTCGGATAACGATGACCTCATTGCCGGTCGTTGAGAAGCCGTCCCCCCACAGACGGTCCTCCCCGCTGCCGCCGACAATCGTATCGTCGCCGTCACCGCCAAAGGCGATGTCGTTGCCAGCGCCCGCATCCAGGACATCGTCCCCCGTGCCGCCCTGCAAACCGTCGCTGCCCGCGCTGCCATAGACGGTGTCGTTGCCCGCCTCGCCATAGAGGCTCTCGTTCTGGCCGGACCGGCCGTCGAGCAAATCGTCGCCGTCACCACCGTACAGTTGGTTGACGCCCGCCCCACCGATCAGCGTGTCGTCGCCGGAATAGCCGAGGATGGTGTCATTGCCACCCTGGCCGTCGATGAAGTCCCCAACCTTGTAGCCTTCGATCTTCTGGCCGGCGTTGGTATCGACGGTGGTCATCACAAGATCCTGCCGGGTCAGGTCCACCAGGGTCCCGTCGGCGAAGCGCAGCGTCTGGACATAGCTCGCCCCGTCGCCGTCGCCGTTGAAACGGCCCGCGATGATCAGTTGGTCGCTCATCCCCTGGAACCGGACATACAGATCGGTCCCGTAGCGAACGAAGTAGTGGCTACCAGACGCGAAGGCCCCAGCCAGGTCGACCACATCGTCGCCGCCGGTGTTGTGGACCGTGTCCACGCCACTGTCGAACCGGATGAGATCGTTTCCGGCGCCGCTGTGGATCACATCGTTGCCCGCTCCACCGATCAGCGTGTCATCGCCGTCATCACCCAATAGCGTGTCATTGCCGTTTCCTCCTTCAAGCGTGTCGATGCCATCGCCGCCCTCCAGGCTGTCGCTGCCGTCCCCGCCAATCAGGCTGTCGTCGCCCGCCCCGCCGTAAAGCGCATCGGCGCCCAGCCCGCCGTCCAGCAGGTCGTCGCCGGCATAGCCATAGATGGCGTCATTTCCGCCCAGCCCCCGGATCGTGTCGTTGACGTTGTAACCCTGCAGCGTCTCCGTCGCGTCGGTCGCCACCGTCTCCAGCACCAGCGCCGGGTCGGTGATGTCCGCCAGCGCGCCGTCGGCGAAGCGCAGCGCCTGGACGTAGCTCGCCCCGTCCGTCGCGCCGTTGAAGCGGCTCGTCAGCACGATCTCGTCCGCCGCGTTGCGGAAACGCAGGTAGAGGTCGTTGCCGAAGCGCGCGTAGTAGAGGTCCGCTTTGGACAGGCCGGCGCGCATCTCCAGAACGTCCCGGCCGCCCTCGTTGGTGATGGTGTCCCGCCCGCCGCCGTGGCGGATCAGATCATCGCCCAGGCCCGTCGAGATCGTGTTGGTTCCGCTGCCGCCCAGCAGAGTGTCGTTGCCGTCACCGCCCTTGAGCGTATCGTTGCCGGTCGCGCCCTCGACCCAGTCGTCGCCGGCGTTGCCTTCCAGCCAATCGTTCCCGGCGTTGCCCAGCAGGCTGTCGTCACCGTCGCCGCCGCCGAAGGTCTCACCCCCGTCGCCGCCGATGATGGTGTCGTTGCCCGCCTCGCCATAGGCCACATTGCCCGAGGCGCCGGTTCCGACGTCGTCGCTGTTGTCGATCCAGTCGTTTCCGGCGCCGCCGTAATACTGGTCGGCACCGAGTCCGCCGATCAGCGTGTCGTCGCCGTCACCGCCGTTCAGGCTGTCGTTGCCGTCCCCGCCCAGCATCAGGTCGTCGCCCGCATCGCCGTACAGCTGGTCGGTCCCGGCGCCCCCGGTCAGCGTATCGTCGCCGGCTCCGCCATAGAGCAGGTCGTTGCCGGTCCCACCATCCAGAACATCGTCGCCGGCATAACCGGAAATGGTGTCGTGACCGCCCAACCCCCGGATGGTGTCATTGACGTTGTAACCCTCCAGCCTTTCCGTCGCGTCGGTCGCCACCGTCTCCAGCACCAGCGCCGGGTCGGTGATGTCCGCCAGCGCGCCGTCGGCGAAGCGCAGCGTCTGGACGTAGCTTGCCCCGTCCGCCGCGCCGTTGAAACGGTTCCTCAGCACGATCTCGTCCGCCGCGTTGCGGAAACGCAGGTAAAGGTCGTTGCCGAAGCGCGCGTAGTAGAGGTCCGCCTTGGACAGGCCGGCGCGCATCTCCAGGACGTCCCGGCCACCCTCGTTGGCGATGGTGTCCCGTCCGCCACTGTGGCGGATCAGATCGTCGCCCAGGCCGGTCGAAATCGTGTTCGTGCCGGCGCCGCCTTCCAGCGTGTCGTCGCCGGCCTCGCCATACAGGCTGTCGTTGCCGTCGTCGCCGCTCAGGCTGTCGTTGCCCGCCCCACCGAACACCGTATCCTCGCCCGCGCCGCCGCTGACCGTGTCATCCCCGGTGCCGCCCTCGACGTAATCGGTTCCGTTGCCCGCGGCGATGACGTCGTCGCCGGCCTCGCCGTAGTGCAGATCGTTGCCGTCGCCGCCTTCCAGCGCGTCGTTGCCGTCCCCGCCCTCCAGCCGGTCGTCGCCGATGTTGCCCAGCAACCGGTCGTCGCCCGCGCCGCCGTAGAGCAGGTCATTGCCGGCACCGCCGTCCAGCAGGTCGTCGCCGGCATAGCCATAGATGGTATCAACCCCACCCAGGCCCTGGATGGTGTCGTTGGCGTTGTAGCCTTCCAGCTTCTCACCCGCGTCGGTCGCCACCGTGTCGAGCACCAGCATCGGGTTGGTGATGTCCACCAGCGTGCCGTCGGCGAAACGCAGCGTCTGGAGGTAGGACGCGCCGTCCCCCGCCCCGCTGAAGCGGTTGGCGAGGATCACCTCGTCGGACCGCCCGCGGAAGCGCAGATGGAGGTTGTCGGCGAAGCGCGCGAAATAGAGGTCCGACGCCAACAGGCCGCCGCCGATCTCCAGAACGTCCTGCCCGCCGATATTGCTGATCGTCTCGCGCCCGCCGTCGTAGCGGACGAGGTCGTCGCCAAGACCGGTGAACAGCGTGTCGGTGCCTTCCCCGCCGGTCAGGGTGTCGTTGCCGTCGCCTCCTTCCAGCGTGTCGTTTCCGGCATCGCCGTTCAGGATGTCGTCATCGGCGCCGCCATACAGGTAGTCGGCCCCGTCGCCGCCGGACAGCGTGTCGCGACCCGCCCCTCCGTAGAGGAAATCATTGCCGAGACCGCCGGACAGCGTGTCGTCGCCCGTCTCGCCGTCGAGGGTGTCGCCGCCGTCGCCGCCCTCAAGGCTGTCGTCGCCGGTGCCACCGAGGATGGAATCGCTGCCGGCTCCGCCATCGAGGGTGTCGTTGTCCGCGTAGCCATAGATGGTGTCGTTGCCGGCCATGCCGCGGATGACGTCGCCGACGTTGTAGCCCTCCAACACCTCGCTGGCGGGGTTCGCCACGGTCTCCAGCGCGATGTCCTTGCGGGTCACATCGAAGGTCGATCCGTCGGCGAAGCGCAGGGTCTGCACGAAGCTGGTCCCGTCGCCCGCCCCGTTGAAACGCCCGGTCAGAACGATCTGCTCACCCGAATTGCGGAACCGGACGTAAAGATCCTTCCCGAAGCGCGCGAAATACACCTCCTCCGGTGCGATGCCGGGACCCATCTCCAGAACGTCGTTGGCGCCTTCGTTGGTGATGGTGTCGCTGCCGCCGCCATAGCGGATCAGGTCGTCCCCGGCGCCGGTGTAGAGGGTGTCGTTGCCCATCCCGGTGGCCAGCGTGTCGTTGCCGGCCCGGCCATAGACGGTGTCGTGGCCGCTCCCGGCGATCAGCAGATCGTCGCCGTCCTCCCCGTCGATGGAGTTGTCGCCCTCCCCGCCGTCGATGCTGTCGTTCCCGGTGCCGCCGAACAGCAGATCGTTGCCGCCGCCGCCCAGGAGGGTGTCATCGCCGTCGCGGCCATAGGCCACGTCGCGGGCGCCGTCCGTGCCCGGATCGTCGCGGCTGTCCAGCAGGTCGTTGCCGGCCCCGCCGTCAAGGGAGTCCGATCCCGTCCCGCCGATCAGCGTGTCGTCCCCGGCGTAACCGAGGATGGAGTCGTTGCCCGCCTTGCCCTCGATCCGGTCGCCGACGTTGTAGCCGAAGAGCTGCTCGTTGGCGGCGGTCGCCACCGTCTCCAGCGCGATGTCGGTCCGCGTCAGGTCGAAGCGGGTGCCGTCGGCGAAGTCGATCCTCTCAACGTAGGACGCGCCGTCGCCCGCCAGACTGAACCGTCCGGTCACGATGATCTCGTCGGCCGGTCGGCCGCGGAAGCGGATGTGCAGGTCGTTGCCGAAGCGCGCGAAGTAGATCCCGCCGCGGGTGATCCCCGGCCCCATCTCGATGGTGTCGAACCCGCTGGTGTCCAGCAGCGTGTCGCGCCCGTCGCCGGGCCGGTACACGTAGGTGTCGTTGCCCGCGCCACCGTCCAGCGTGTCGTTGCCGATCCCGCCGACCAGCGTGTCGTTGCCGCCGCTGCCGCTCAGCCGGTCGTCGCCATCCTGGCCCAGCAGAAGGTCGTCGGTCGCCGTACCGGTCAGCAGGTCGCCCGTCGTCCCGCCCAGCATCGCCAGTTCGCCCAGCGGCAGGGTGGTGCCGTCGGCGAACTGGAGGCCGGCCAGCCCGGTGGTGCCGTCGCTGTAGGAGAAGTGGTTGACGATGCGGATCTGGCGGCCCGTCTCACGGATCACGACGACGAGGTCGCTGCCCGAGCGGGACAGCACCACGTCCTTCCAGTCCAGCCCCGGCGGCAGGCCGACCGTGTCGCCGCTGCCGGGGAACACCGTCTGGTCCGACCCCAGGTCGTCGAGTTGGAAGACCGAGGGCCCGTCGCCGCCGATCCACACATGCTCGACGCCGAGATTCCACGACGGTCCCGAGGGAAAGCTCACCTCGTCGAGACGGTTCTCGAAATGGTTGACCACCAGGATGTTGACCGTGCCGTCCGCCGAGACGATGCGCAGATCGTCGTGGATGCGCACCAGCCGCAGGTTGGCCGGCGGCACCCCGGCGGTGAAGCTGAGCCGGTTGAGGCCGCCGCCCGGATGGATCGTGGTCGGTCCGCTGTTGGCGCCGGCGTTGAAGGTGCTGTTGCCCAGGCTGCCGATCAGGATGCCGTTGCCCCCGACCGTCCAAACTTGCCCGTTCCCGTAGGCCAGGGTGCCCAGGCCCGAGCCGGCCCCCGCGACCCCGTTCGGCCCGAAATGGTTGACGGCGATCAGGTCGATGCGCCCGTCGTCGGTGAAGATGCGCAGGTCGACGCCGTCCCGCTCCATGCGGACGTCCGCCGGCGCGATGCCCGGCCCGAGGGTGAGGCGGTCGGTGCCGCCGCCGGGGAAGACGTAGAGCCGCCCCTGGCCGGGCAGGATCGTGAAGTCGTCGGTGCCGGCGTCGCCGAACACGACATTGTCACCCCACACGTTCACGACCTTGCCGCCGGAGAAGGTCACCGCCTCCAGGCCGCGCGACATGCCCTCGGTCGGCGGAGCGAACTGGTTGACGACGCGCACCGTCCGTCCGCTTCCGATGAAGACCACCAGGAGATCGTTGCCGTCGCGGGCGAGCGTCACGTCGCCCGGACCGACGTCGGGGTCGAAGTTGATGGTGCCGCCGCCGCCGGAATGGATGACCTGCTGGGCGGGGCCGGTCTTGCCGATCTGGAAGACGTCGCCCCGGCCTCCCCCGATCAGCGTGTCCCGGGAGGAGAGGTCGAAGCTCCGCCCGTCGGGGAACGTCAAGTCCTTGATGGCGCCGTAGTAGTTCAGGACGGTGATGACCTGGCTGGTGCGGTCGATGTGGATTTCCAGGTCCGAGCCGGTGCGGAACATCACGACCTCGGTGCTGTCGATGTCGCTGAACACCAGCGAATCGCCGCCTTCGGTGTAGATCGTCTGCGAGCCGGTGTCCCGCCCGACCAGGAACTGGGTCGGCCCCTTCCCGCCGAACACCACCGTGTCGCCGGTCAGCGGCATCATGGTGCCATCCGGTCGCTGGATCGCCTCCAGCGGCGCCCCCGCGAAGTGGTTGACGATGGTCAGGGAGTCCTTCGTGCCATCCACCGTCACGCGCAGATCGTCGCCGAAGCGGGTCAGCCGGATTTTCGACCCGTCGACGGTGTCCACGATCCGCACCCGGTCGTCTCCGGAGGTGTCGGGATAGAGGATGACGTCGCCCATGCCGGCCTGGATGACGAACTCGTCATGGTCGGAACCGCCGATCAGCACCTTGCCGCCCTGGATGTTCCAGGTGGTGCCGTTGTCGAAGACGAGGTCGCCGACGCCGTCCATCGCGAAATGGTTGACGACGACGATCTCGTCCTGCCGTCCTTCGATGGTGATGTGCAGATCCGCGCCGACGCGGACCACCCGCGTCTTGCCCGGGTCGGCGTCGATGCTCAGATGCTGGCCGGGGCCGCCGGGATAGATGATCGGGGCCGCCGGCAGGGTTTCCCGGCCACCTCCGCTGATGTGGACGGTGGATCCGGCGATCGGCCAGCCCACGCCGTTGAGGAAGATGATCTCCGGGATCATCACCACCCCGTCCGACGCGAACTGGTTGACGATGGTCATGCTGTCGGCGCCGAGCGTGACGCGCAGGTCGTCGCCGACGCGGGTCAGCCGCAGGTCCTTCGGATCGACGCCGGGGGCCGCAACGATCCGGTCGCCGTTGGCCTTGCCGCCGCCATACACGATGACGTTGCCCATGCCGGGCGTCAGCGTGAACACATCGTCGCCGTCGGTGCCGACCTGGACGCCGTTGCCGCCGACCGTCCAGACCTTGCCGTCGCCGAAGGCGACGCTGCGGAGCGCGTTGCCGAGGAAGTGATTCAGGATGGTGACGACGTCGCTGCCGTCGCCCATGACGATCTCGAGATCGCCACCGGAGCGGCGCAGCACCGTGCCGAGGCTGTCGATGCGCGGATCGAAGCGCAGGACATCGGTCCCGCCGCCGGGATAGATCGAGACGTGCCCGATGCCCGGCTTGGCCTCGAAGGTTTCGGTGCTGCTGCCGCCGAGCTGGATCTGGTGGCCCCAGATGTTCCAGATGTTGCCGTCCACGAACCGGATGGAATGGACGCCGCCGCTGGCCCCGCCCGCGAAGTGGTTGAGCACGGTGAGCGTGTCGCCGAGGCCGTAGACGGTCACCACCAGATCGTCGCCGACCCGCTGGAGCCGGACGTTGGCCGGGTCGATGCCCTGGCCGATGGTGATCTGGTCCATGCCGATGCCCGGCAGCACGATCCGCGAGCCGGTGCCGGGCGCCAGCGTGAAGCTGTCGTCCCCGGCGCTGCCGACCAGCACACTGGGATCGGTCAGCCGCCACGTCCGCCCGCCGACGACCACATTCTCCAACACCGACGCGCCCCATCCGGTCGCGAAGTGGTTCAGCACCGTGATCCGCTCGGCGCTGCCCTGCACGGCGATGACGAGGTTCTCGCCCTCCCGAACGAAGCTCAGCTTGTCGATGGGGATGCCGGTGCCGAAGGTCAGCGTGTCGAAGCCCTTGCCGGCGAACAGGGTCACCGCGCCATCGCCGGGCTTCACCGTGAAGAGGTCGGCGGTGTCCCCGCCGATGCGGAAGCCCTCCGCCGCGCCGATGGTCCACACCGTGCCGTCGGCGAAGGTGATGGTGCGCAGCCCGCTGTTGCCGGCGGCCAGCCCGTCGAAATGGTTCAGCACGGTGACGCGGTCCGTGGTCCCGGCGATGCCGATGACCAGGGCGTTGCCGTCGCGGCTCAGCGCCACGTCTGTCTCTTATACACATCTCCGAGCCCACGAGACTATAAC
>NZ_JAUQTX010000102.1:0-21500 GCF_059803775.1 Azospirillum sp. UFLA03-27
GGAGATGTGTATAAGAGACAGCCCCGCAGCCACCGGCGGGACCCCCGGCCGGCAATCCCGCCGTGGCCGACGGCGACCGGGCGGCGGCGCTGGACGCCTGCATCGCCCTGGCCGAGCGCAACCGCCTCGACCCCGTGGTCCATTTCCGGTTGGGTCTCCTGGAGGAGGAGCTGGGCGTCGGCGACCCGATCGCCGCCTTCAAGCGGGCGCTCTATCTGGATTCCGACTTCGCGCTGGCCGACTACCATCTGGCGCTGGCCTATTGGCGGCGCGGCAAGCTGGCCCCGGCGCAGCGCCATTTCCGCAACGCCCGTGCCACCGTCGCCGCCCACGACGCGACGGAACTGGTGGCCGAGGGCGGCGGCCTGACCGTGGCCGAGCTGCGGAGCATGATCGACCTCTGGTTCTCGGGTGAGGAGCCGTGATGGACGACCGGATCGGAACCGGAGAGGCGGCCGAAGTGAAAGACGCCATCGATTGGGCCGCTGTCCGCGCGCGCCTGGCCCTTCAAGGCAGGGAGGCGGAAGCCGCCGCGGCGCCGGGCGGCGCCTGGGCCGACGCGCTGCTGCTGCGCCGCGCCGAGGATCTGGCGCGCGTCCCCTCCTCCATCGAGACCGACGCCGCGGCGGAAGCCGAGGCGCCGGTCACCCTGCTGGCCGGGCGCGGCGCGGACGGGTCCTACGGGCTGGACCTGCGTCACCTGTCCCGCATCGTGCCGCTGCCGCGGGTGGCGCGGGTGCCCCACGCACCGCCGGAGCTGCTGGGGCTGATCGCCATCGACGGGCGGGTGATGCGCCTGTTCGACGTGGACCGGCTGTGCGGACGCAACGCCGTTCCCGCCGGCGGCGGCTTCGCCGTCGTGCTGCGCGGCGGCGAGCGGCCGGTGGCGCTGCGCCTACGCACCGTGGACACGGTGATGGAGCTGGATGGAACCGACCTGAAGGCCCCGCCGGAAGCCGGGACCTTCGTCACCGCCATCACCCGGAGCCGCATCGCCGTGCTGGACGTGCCGGCGATCCTGGAGACGCTGAGGAGCATGAAAGAAGAATGAAACTGAAGGTCAAGCACAAGCTGATGCTCAGCTTCGGGGTCGTCTGCCTGCTGACCGGGCTGCTGGCGGCGTTCCAGATGATGCGGTTCGCGGACGGCATGAAGGTCATGATGGGCATCGCCACCTACGACATCCAGGTGTCGGAGGCGGTGCGCGAGATCGAGGTGACCGAGAGCAACCTGCGCAGCTTCCGCGAGGCGGCGACCCACGCGGCGGAGTTGGCCCAGGTCCAGGGCGCGCCGCCGCCGGACATCACGCAGCTGCGCCAGCGCTACCGCGACGGTTCGGCGGTGATGTTCGAGCAGATCAGCAAGCTCAAGCGGATTGCCGGCGAGCGGGCCGAGGACGGCACCACGGAGGACCGCCGCCGCATCTGGGGCGAGCTGGTCACCCAGATAAACAGCTTCGACCAGCATTCGCGTCGCATGCTGGAGGAAGCCAACACGCTGATGGAGCGGGTGGCCGCCGGGACCGAACCGGAGGCGCTGGCGCGTCTGACGCGGGTGGAGGAGATGCGGGTGGCCATGGCGGACCAGCTCGCCAGCCTGCACAGCGACATCAGCCGCCTGTCGGAGGCCGGGCGCCAGAACATCCGCGCCCTCTATGACGACGCGGTGCGCTCCTCGATCCTGGCGCTGGTCATCGTGGTGGCCCTGGCCGTCGCCATCGCCATCCTGATCGGCAGCTCGGTCACCAAGCGGCTCGGCACCGCCATCGGCTACGTCACCCAGGTGGGCAAGGGCGACCTGACCAAGACGGTGGTCGTGCCCGGCGACGACGAGCTGGCCGAACTGGGCACCCACCTCAACGAGATGACCGGCAACCTGCGCAGCATGGCCAGGACCACCCGCGCCACGGCCGAGAGCATGCACGCCGCGACCGCGCAGATCCGCGCCTCCACCCAGCAGCAGGCGGCCAGCGTCGCCCAGCAGCTCGCCGCCGTGGAGGAGACGACGGCGACGCTCAGCGAGATCACCGAATCCGGCGCGCAGATCAACCGCCGCGCCCAGGACGTGGCGCAGAACGCCCAGGTCGCCGCGTCCAACTCCGAGACCGGCCTGAAGGCGGTGGAGGACACCAACCAGGCGATGGACGCCATCCGCGAGCAGGCGGAGGCGGTCGCCGAGAACATTGTCATCCTGTCGGAGCGCACCCAGGCGATCGGCGAGATCATCCTGACCGTCAACGACATCGCCGAGCGCTGCCACCTGCTGGCCCTGAACGCCGCCATCGAGGCCGCCGCCGCCGGTGAGCACGGCCGGACCTTCGCCGTCGTGGCGAGCGAGATCAAGAGCCTCGCCGACCAGTCGAAGGAGGCCACCGCCCAGGTCCGTTCCAACCTCAGCGAGATCCAGCACGGCATCAACGCCTCGGTCATGCTGACGGAGGAGGCGGTGAAGCGCGTCGGCGCCGGCAAGCGCCAGACCGACGCCACCCAATCGACCATCCGCGACCTCGCCGAGAGCGTGCAGGAGAGCGTGCTCGCCTTCCAGCAGATCGTCGCCGGGACCAACCAGCAGCAGATCGGCCTGGAGCAGGTGATCCAGGCGCTGCAGAACATCCGCGAGGCGAGCAGCCAGACCGCCGCCGGCACCCGCCAGCTCGAAGGGGCCGCCACCAACCTCAACGATCTCGGCCAGGGTCTGGTCGAGGCCGTGCGGAACTACCGCGTGTGACCATGGCGACGGCACGCGGCGGCGAGGGCACGGACAAGGACGGACGGAAGGTGCCGGCGGCATGAACGACATCCGCGCGCGCCTGCTCGCCGCCTTCGACCTGGAGCACAAGGAGCATCTCGCGGCCATCCGCGAGGCTCTGCGCGCGGTGGAGAAGGACCCGGCGCACCTCCCCGATCTGGTGGAGATCCACCGCCGCGCCCACAGCCTGAAGGGCGCCGCCCGCGCCGTGGACCTGCCGGAGGTCGAGCGGCTGTCCCACTGGCTGGAGGCCGCCTTCATCGCCATCCAGCGCGGCACGGTGCCCTTCGACGCGGCGGCCCGCGACGTGGTGCGCCGCGCGCTGGACGCCATCGAGGACGTGGTGGCCTGGGCGACCCGCGGCGGCGGCGAGGTGGACATCGCCGAGGTGCTGGCCGAACTGACCCGCATGGGCGGTGAGGGCGGCGGCCCGGAACCGGTCCAGCGCCGCCCCTCTCCCGGCCCATCCCCCGCCGCTCCGGGCGCGGATGCCGCCCGTGATGCCTCGCCAACCGCCGCACCGCGCCGCGCCCAAACCACCGGACCCGCCGAAAACGCGGCGCTGGTCCGCATCCGCGCCGCCGGGCTGGAACGGCTGTTCACCGCCGCCGCCGGCCTCCTGCCGGAGATCGAGAACCAGTCCGCCCTGGTCGCCGAGCTGCGCGAACTGCGCGGCGAATGGCGCGCCCTGGAGCGGAGCTGGCATGCCATGCGGCCCCGCCTGCTCCGCGGCTCCCATGATGCCGCGGGGTCCGGCGCCACCAGCTTCGCGGGCGACGAGACGGCCCTGCGCCTGTCCTCCTTCGAGCGGCGGTTCCGCGCGCTCGGCGCCTCGCTGGACGCGGCGCACCGCGCCCATGACCGGCATCTCTGGTCGCTGCGCCGCTGGGGCAGCGGCTTCCAGGACGAGGTGCGGCAGCTCCGCATGCTGCCGGCGGAGTCCCAGTTCAGCAACCTCGGCCGTATGATCCGCGACATCAGCCGCGCCCAGGGCAAGGAGGTCGAGGCGGACATCCGCGGGCTGGAGACCCAGGCCGACCGGGTGGTCCTGCAACGGCTGAAGGACCCGGTGCTGCACATCGCGCGCAACGCCGTCAGCCACGGCGTCGAAACCCCTCAGGAGCGGGTGGCCGCGGGCAAGCGCGCCGCGGCGACCGTCCGCTTCGAAGCCTCGGTCGTCGGGCGCCGGCTCGTCCTGCGCATCGAGGACGACGGGCGCGGCCCGAACCGCGCGGCCATCGCCCGCCACGCCGTCGAGCGCGGCCTGCTGGGCGCCGACGAGGCGGAGGCGGCGCCGGAGGAACGGCTGCTCGACCTGATCTTCGAGCCGGGCTTCTCCACCGCCCCCACCGCGAACGAATATGCCGGGCGCGGCATGGGCCTCGCCATCGTGCGGCGGGAGGTCACCCGGCTCCAAGGCTCGGTGACGCTGGCCGCGCGCGAGGGCGGCGGGACCGTCGTCACGGTGGAGGTGCCGCTCAGCCTGCTCAGCCAGCGGCTGGTCTTCGTGGCGGTCCAGGACGACATCCTGGCGATTCCCAGCAACGACGTGGCGCGCGTGCTGCGCGTCCCGGCGGACACGCTGTTCACCGACCTCGCCGCCCCGACCATCCGGCTGGAGGAGGAGGACGTTCCGGTGACGCCGATGGCCGCCTTGCTCGGCTACGACGGCGCCATGCCGCAGGGCAACGGGGCGCCGCTGGCGCTCGTCATCCTGCGCACCGCCGGGCGGCGGGTCGCCCTGGTCGTGGACGCGCTGCTGGCCACCCGCGACTCGGTGGTCACCCCGGCGGAGGAGGTGGGAATCGACGCCGCCCGCTTCCTCGGCACCGTGTTGATGGACGACGGATCGCCGGCCCTTGTGCTGAATCCCGCCGCCCTGTCGCCGCGCCCCGGCATGGCCCTGCCGCCGCTGGTCCGTCCGGTCGACGAGTCGGAGCGGCGGCGGCCGCACATTTTGGTTGTGGACGACTCCATCACCACGCGAACTCTGGAAAAGAGCATCCTGGAGGCCCATGGTTACCGGGTCACGCTGTGCGTGGATGGGCGCGAGGCGGTCGAAACGCTCGGCGAGCTGGAGGATGTGAACCTGATCATCAGCGACGTGGAGATGCCGAGGATGGACGGGTTCGCCCTGCTCCAAGCCGTCAAGGGCAACCCCATGACCTCCGACCTGCCGGTGATCCTGGTCACCTCGCGCGCCAGCGACGAGGACCGCGAGCGCGGGCTGGACCTCGGCGCCGACGCCTACATCGTCAAGACCCGCTTCGACCAGAACGAGCTTCTGGCCGGCATCCGGCGGCTGCTGTGACCGGCGCCCGCAAGATCCGCGTCCTGGTGGTGGAGGACTCGCCGGTCGTCCAGCAGCTCCTCGCCCACGTCATCGGCGAGGACCCGCGGCTGGAGCTGGCCGGCATCGCCGCGTCGGGCGAGCAGGCTCTGCGCATGGTCGTCTCGCTGAAGCCGGACGTGGTGTCGCTCGACATCCGCCTGCCGGGGATCGACGGCTTCGCCGTGACCGAGCGGCTGATGCGGGAGCATCCCGTGCCCATCGTCGTCGTCGCCTCCGACGTGCGCGACCTGGACATCCCGATGCGGGCGCTCCAGGCCGGGGCGCTGGCCGTGGTGGAAAAGCCGGGCAGCATGGCCCGCGCCGACTATCAGACCGTCGCCCGTCATCTCTGCACCCAGCTCACCATCATGAGCCAGGTCAAGGTGATCCGGCAGCGCGGGCGCCCGCGCAACGGCGACGAGGAGCCCGTCGGCACCAACGGCCGCCGCAGGGGCGCCAGCGTCCCGACGCCGCCGCCCCTGCCGCCGTCCGTGGTGAAGCGGCAGTTCCGCGCGCTGGGGATCACCGCTTCGACGGGCGGGCCGGCGGCGCTGGTGAAGCTGCTGCGCGGGCTGCCGACCAACTTCCCCCTGCCCGTCTTCGTCGTGCAGCACATCGGCGCGCCCTTCGTGGCCGGCTTCGCCTCCTGGCTGGGGTCGGTCACGCCGCTGCCGGTGGCGCTGGCCTCCGACGGGCCGCACCGGCCCGGTCACGTCTATGTCGCCCCCGGCGAGCTTCATCTGACCGCCGAGCCCGGCGGGATGCGGCTGGTCCACGGCGATCCGGTCTGCGGCCAGAGGCCGTCCGGGGACGTGCTGTTCTCCTCCCTGGCCTCGGCCTTCGGCGCCGCCGCCATCGGCGTGCTGCTGACCGGCATGGGGGAGGACGGGGCACGCGGCCTCACCGACATGCACCGCGCGGGTGCCTACACCATCGCGGAGCACGCCTCCACCGCGGTCATCCACAGCATGCCGGGGACCGCGGTCCGGCTGGGAGGCGTTACCGAGGAGCTGCCCATCGACAAGGTGGCGGCCCGTTTGCTGGAACTGGTTTCGACGGGAGTGGAGCCCTCATGAGTGGACCCAGGGCACTGATCGTCATCGCTTCGCAGACACAGGGACTACTCCTGAAGCTGATGCTGGAGGAGCAGGGCATCGAGGCGAGCTGCGTCGAAACGGTGGAGCCGGCGGTCGCGGAACTGTCGCGCCGTCCCTTCGACCTGCTGATGGTCGAGGCCGACGGCGAGGCCGCCCGCACCCTGACGGAGCTGCGGCGGCGCTGCCCGGCCCCGGCCATGCTGCTGGGTTCGGCGGAACGGGCGGCGGAGGCCGGCGTTCCCGCCGACGTGCATCGGGTGGACCCCGCCGATACCCAGGGCGTGGTGCAGCAGGCCATGACGCTGCTCGACCGGCGCAACGCGCCGCCGACCGTGTCCGACATCCTGCGGCGGGCGCGCATCCTGGTGGTGGACGACAGCGCGACCTACCGGGAGTTCCTGCGCGCCGAGCTGGAGGAGGACGGCTGTCACGTCGTCGCCGCGCGCAACGCCGACGAGGCGGTGGCGGCGCTGGAGGACGGCGGGCTGGACTGCGTGATCCTCGACCTCGTGATGCCGGGCACCAGCGGCACCCAGCTGTGCGAGCGGTTCGACCGTTTCCGCCGGCGCCGCGGCCTGTTCTTCCAGATCGTCATCCTGACCAGCCAGGAGGGCGACGACCGCCTGACCGCCAGCCTGACCGCCGGCGCCGACGACTTCGTCGGCAAGTCGCAGCCGATGGACATCCTGAAGATCCGTCTGATGGCCCTGCTCCGCCGGAAATACATGGTGGAGGACCATCTCGCCCGCCTGTCGCCCCCAATGCCTTCCGCATAGAAGGCGTATAGGGCTTTCAGGCGCTTTCATCCCCAGTGCACCAAAGGTTAAGGTGCTACACCTTCAGCTCTAGCGGGTAGAGAGAGACCGACGTGACGCCTCGGCACAGGAACAGGACCAGCATCGACACCGCGCCAGCGGAGACGGAGTGCGTGGAGAACGCGCTGCGCGTCTGCCGCGCCGCCGCGTTGCCGGCCTTCGTTCTGACCGGGCCGTCGCACGCTGCCACCCTCTTCGCCAACGACGCGCTCTGCGCCCTCCTCGGCAAGGAGCCGGCGGTGGGCGGGCAGCCGGCCCCGGCCTGGTTCGGGCCGGTCTGGCCGGCGGTGCTGGGCGCCGTCGATCCGCTGTTCTCCGGCGACACCGGGGAGCCGGTCGGCATCGAGCTTCTGCCCGTGGGCGACGCCGACCCCGCGGCGTTCGAGGGCGTGCCGCTGACCCAGGACGGGCAGACGGTCGCCGTGCTGGCCCTGGCCACCCAAGCGGCGCCCGACGACCGGGTCGTCGCCCGCATGGAGAGGGAGATGCGCGCGGAGATCGAACGGACCACCGCCGCGCGCTCCCGCTTCCTGGCCTCGGCCAGCCACGACCTGCGCCAGCCCTTCCAGGCGATGCGCCTGTTCCTCGACGCGCTGTGCAGCCAGATCAGCGACGAGAAGGCTCTGAGCACGGCCGAGATGCTGGGCAACGCCATGACGGCGGGCGAGCGGCTGCTGAACGCGCTGCTCGACATCTCCACGCTGGACGCCGGCACGGTCACGCCGGACCCGCAGACGGTCTCCCTGGACGAGCTTCTGGGCCAGCTCGTCGAGGAGTTCCGCCCGCAGAGCGAGGAGAAGGGCCTGCGCCTGCGCGCCCGCCTGTGCCCCGGCACGGTGAAGACCGACCCGGTGCTGTTCGGCCGGGTGATGCGCAATCTGCTGACCAACGCCATCCGCTACACCCGGCACGGCGGCCTGCTCCTCGCCATGCGGCGGCGCGGCAACCGCTGGCGCATCGATGTGTGGGACACCGGCTTCGGCATCCCCGAGGAGCAACTCACCGCCATCTTCGACGAGTTCCACCAGCTCCAGAATCCCAACCGCGACCCCACCCGCGGCCTCGGCCTCGGCCTCGCCATCGTGCGCCGGCTGGCGGAACTTCTCGGTCTTCAGGTGGAGGTGCGGTCGCGCATCGGGCGCGGCACCGTCTTCTCCATCTCGCTGGAAGCCGCGAGCCCGCTGGCCGAACCGCCGTGCAGCCACGTTTCCCCGCCGCCCTCCACCGCCTCGGCGCCGCCCCTGACCGGGATGACGGTGCTGGCCGTGGACGACGAGGCGATGGTGCTGACCGGCCTGCAGATGATCCTGGAAAGCTGGGGCTGCACCGTCGCCGCCGCGGGCGACATGCGGGAGGTCTTCGCGGTGCTGGACGGCCTGCCCGACGCGCCGTCGGTCATCCTGACCGACCTGCGGCTGCCTGGAAAGGTGTCCGGCTTCGACGTGATCGACCGGGTGCGCCGCCTGTACGGGCAGGAGATTCCCGCCGTGGTGCTCAGCGGCGAGACGGCCCAGAGCGCGCTTCTGGAAGGCCAGCGCCGCGGCTGCTCCTTCCTGCACAAGCCCCTCCACCCCGGCGATCTGCGGCAGGTCCTGGAGCGGCTGCGCGGGGGCGAGGACAAGGGTGAAGAAAAGGGCGAGGGGGAGTAAGCCCACCTCCTCCCGCCACGTCCGTCGCGGAGCCGCTTACACCCAGCGGTCGCCGTGGCTGTAGACGACCAACCGGTCGCCGCGGGCGAAGCCGGCCAGCGACACGCCGCAGCTTTCCGCCATGCGCACCGCCATGCCGGTGGGGGCGGAGATGGCGACCAGCCCGCTGATGCCCAGCCGGGCGGCCTTCTGCACCAGCTCGTAGCTGGCGCGGCTGGAGGTCAGGACGAAGCCGCCCTGCCGGTCCACGCCCGTGCGCACCAGCCAGCCGATCAGCTTGTCCAGCGCGTTGTGGCGGCCGACATCCTCGCGCACCGCCAGGATGGTCCCTGACGCGTCCACCCAGGCGACGCCGTGCGCCGCCCCGGTGGCGCGGTGCAGGATCTGGCGTTCGGCGAAGCGGGCCAGCGCCCGCTCCACCGCCGCCACCGACAGCCGCCCGCCCGAGGGGACGGGCTGGCCGGACCGGGCGATGGCCTGGAGGCTTTCCACGCCGCAGACGCCGCAACCCGACCGTCCGGCAATGCTCCGCCGCTTGCCCTTCAGCGCCATGAAGCGCTCCATCGGGATCTCCATGCGGACCTCGATCCCGTCGCAGCCCTCCACCACCCGCAGACTCTCCAGTTCCTCCGCGTCGGCGATGATCCCCTCCGTCAGGGAGAAGCCGAGGCCGAACTCCTCCAGGTCGTCGGGGGTCGCCAGCATCACCGCATGGACGATGCCGTTGTAGGCGATGGCGACGGGCACCTCCTCCACCACCGCGTCGTCGCAGAGCTGGGCGGCGTCCGGACCCAGCCGCAGGACGGTCATGCGATGGGTGGTGGAGGGCGCAGCGAAGTCCGTGGCGAGGCTCATGGCGGTGTCTTTCCTAGTAAATTCCCCTCTCCCCTCTGGGGAGAGGGTCAGGGTGAGGGGGGTGCGCTGTTGCCGGGCGTTCCGCCATGCGCAACCCCCTCACCGGCTCTCAGCGGATGCCAGAGGCATCCGCCTGCCGCCGTCAGCGCTAGGCCTCTGGCCAGCGCGAGAGGCCCTGCGGGCCACCCTCTCCCCAGAGGGGAGAGGGTTAAGAGCGCCCTCAAGCGATCAGTGCCCGGTTTCCTTGCCGGTTACCTGACGGAACCAACGCGGATGGTGTTTGCGCGCCCAGGCGTGGGTGACGACACCCTCGACCATCGCGCGGATCGTGCCCTGCACCCACAGCGCAGCGTAGACATGGACGATGATGCTGGCGATCAGCACCAGCGCGCTGGCGGCGTGGACCAGAAGCGCCACGCGGATGATCGGGATCGGGAAATAGCCCGCGAAATAGGGCCGCCACGCGATCACCCCCGACACCAGCAGCAGGATCATGCACAGCACCATGACCCAGAACATGCCCTTCTGGCCGCCGTTGTAGCGGCCGATGTCGCCGACCTCGTTGCCCTTCATCACCTCCTTCACCGACATCATCCACGTCACATCCTCCTTGTTGATGAGGTTGTGGTGGGCGTAGCGGAAGAACTGGCGGGCGAAGGCCAGGACCATCACCACCCCGACGAAGGGATGGACGATGCGGGCGAGCTGCGGCGTGCCGAACACGCCGGTCAGCCAGAAGAAGGCCGGGTAGAAGAAGGCCAGCCCGGAGATGGCGAGCAGAACGAAGCAGACCGCCACGATCCAGTGGTTGATGCGCTCCGCGGCGCAGTAGCGTTGGATCAGCTTTTCCGACGTCTTCACAGCGCGTTCTCCCGTTCCTTGTGCTTGGTTCCTTGGGCGGGCGGGACCGGCGGCGTGCCGTGATCCGCCTCGTCCTCGTCATCGGCGCGGTTCGGGCCGACCGTGATGTAATGGAAGAAGCCGAACAGGCCGGCGGCGGCGACGCCCAGCGTCGCCAGCGGCTTCAGCATGCCCTTCCACACCCCGACGACGGCGCTGATCGACGGGTTGTCCGGCAGGCCGGAGTAGAGCGCCGGCTTGTCGGCGTGGTGCAGCACGTACATGACGTGGGTGCCGCCCACCCCGGCGGGGTCGTAGAGGCCCGCCTGATCGTAGCCGCGCGACTGGAGGTCGGTGATGCGGGTCTGGGCGACCTCGATCATGTCCTCCTTGCTGCCGAACTGGATGGCCCCGGTCGGGCAGGTCTTGACGCAGGCCGGCTCCTGTCCCACCGCGACGCGGTCGGAGCAGAGGTTGCACTTGTAGGCCTTGCTGTCGGCCGGGCTGAGGCGCGGCACGTTGAACGGGCAGCCGGAGATGCAGTAGCCGCAGCCGATGCAGTTCTCTTGATGGAAGTCCACGATGCCGTTCTTGAACTGCACGATGGCGCCCGGCGACGGGCAGGCCTTCAGGCAGCCGGGGTCGGCGCAGTGCATGCAGCCGTCCTTGCGGATCAGCCACTCCAGCTTGCCCTTCTCCTCCACCTCGTTGAAGCGCATCACCGTCCAGGCCTGCGAGGACAGGTCGGTCGGGTTGTCGTAGACGCCGACGCAGGTGCCGACCTCGGCGCGCAGCTCGTTCCATTCCGAGCAGGCGACCTGGCAGGCCTTGCAGCCGATGCAGACCGTGGTGTCGATCAGCTTCGCCACCTCCTGCGGGTTGCGGGCCTGCGGGGTCGGCGTCGGGGTGGCGGACCGGCGCAGGATATCAAGGGATTGCAGTGCCATGACTTACGCCACTCCGATCTTCTCGACGTTCACGAGGAACGCCTTGTATTCCGGGGTCTGGGTGTTGCAGTCGCCGACCGCGGGCGGCAGCGTGTTGGACAGGAAGCCCTTCTTGGCCACCGTCTCCCAGCCCCAGTGCAGGGGGATGCCGATCTGGTGGACGGTGCGGCCCGCCACCTTCAGGGCCTTGATGCGCTTGGTCACCACGGCCTTGGCCTTGATGTGGCCGCGCTTGGAGGAGACCTGAACCCAGTCGCCGGCCTGGATGCCCTTCTCCGCCGCCAGCGTCTCGCCGATCTCCACGAACTGCTCCGGCTGGGCGATGGCGTTCAGCCGCACGCTCTTGGTCCAGAACTGGAAATGCTCGGTCAGGCGGTAGGTGGTGCCGACGTAGGGGAACTGGTCATGGGTGCCCAGCCGCTCGCGGTCGGCCTTGAAGATGCGCACCGCCGGGCTGCTGACCACCTTCGGGTGCAGCGGGTTGGTGCCGAGCGGGCTTTCCATCGGCTCGTAATGCTCGGGGAAGGGGCCGTCCACCAGCTTGTCGGTGCAGAACAGCCGCCCGACGCCCTCCGGGTTCATGATGAAGGGGTTCATCCCGTCGGCCGGCGGCGAGTCCACCTTGAAGTCCGGCACGTCGGCGCCCGCCCAGGCGGTGCCGTTCCACGCGATCAGATTGCGCTTGGGGTCCCAGGGCTTGCCCGACGGGTCGCAGGAGGCGCGGTTGTAGATGATGCGGCGGTTGGCGGGCCACGCCCAGGCCCAACCCGGCGTGTTGCCGAGGCCCGCGTCGGTGTTGTCGCGCCGGGCCATCTGGTTGCCCGCCTGCGTCCAGCAGCCGGCGAAGATCCAGCAGGCGCTCATCGTCGTGCCGTCGTCGCGCAGCAGGGCGAAGTTCGGGATCTGCTCCCCCTTGCGGGCCAGGAACTTGGTCGGGTCCTTGGGGTCGGGGATGTCGGCCAGCGCGCGGCCGTTCAGCTCCTTCGCCAGCTCCTCCGGCGTCGGCTCCAGCGGGTTCTTGTAGGGCCAGGAGAGGTTGAGGATCGGCTCCGGCGCGGTGCCGCTCTCCTTGGCGTAGAGGGCGCGGACGGCCATGAACAGCTCGGCCAGGATTTCCTGGTCGGTCTTCGCCTCGCCCGGCGGGTTGGCGCCCTTCCAGTGCCACTGCAGCCAGCGCGAGGAGTTGACGATGGCGCCGTCCTCCTCGGCGAAGCAGGTGGAGGGCAGGCGGAACACCTCGGTCTTGATCGACGCGGTGTCGACCTCGTTGACCTCGCCGTGGTTCTGCCAGAAGGAGGCGGTCTCCGTGGCGATCGGGTCGATCACCACCATGTATTTCAGCTTGGCGAAGTCCGCCGCCGTCTTGCGCGCGTCGGGGAAGGAGGTCAGCGGGTTGAAGCCCTGGACGATGAAGCCGTTGACCTTGCCGTTGTGCATCAGGTCCATGACCTGCAGCACGTCGTACATCTTGTCCCACTTGGGCAGCCAGTCGTAGCCCCAGTCGTTCTCCGCCGTCGCCTTGTCGCCCCAGAACCACTTCAGCAGGCTGACGAAGAATTTCGGCGTGTTGGCCCAGAAGTTGAGCTGGCCCGGCGCCTGCGCCTTCGGCGCGGTCTTGGCGATGTAGTCGGCGAAGGTCGGGTGCGCCTTCTCCGACGGCAGGGTCAGATAGCCCGGCAGGTTGGTGGACAGCAGGCCGAGGTCGGACAGGCCCTGGATGTTGGAGTGGCCGCGCAGGGCGTTCACGCCGCCGCCCGGCATGCCGATGTTGCCCAGGAGGAGCTGGATCATCGCCATGGTGCGGATGTTCTGGGCGCCCACCGTGTGCTGCGTCCAGCCCAGCGCGTAGAGGATCGTGCCGACCCGGTCGCGCACCGCCGTGGAGCCGAGATGCTGGCAGACGCGCAGGAAGCCGTCCTTCGGCGTGCCGGTCAGGTCCTCGACCAGTTCCGGCGTGTAGCGCGCGTAGTGGGCCTTCATCAGGTTCCACACGCAGCGCGGATGCTGGAGCGTCGGGTCGGTCTTCGCGGTGTTCCCATCCGCCTCGACCTCGTAGTTCCAGGACGAGCGGTCGTACTGGCCCTTGGCCGCGTCGTAGCCGCTGAACAGCCCGTCCTCGAACCCGTAGCCTTCCTTCACGATGTAGGCGGCGTTGGTGTAGGCGCGGACATACTCCCACTGGATCTTGTCGTTGGCGACCAGCCAGTTGATGACGCCGCCCAGGAACACGATGTCGGAGCCGGCGCGGATCGGCAGATACTCGTCGGCCACCGCGGCGGAGCGGTTGTAGCGCGGGTCGACGACGACGATGCGCGCGCCGCGCTTCTTCGCCTCGACCGCCCACTTGAAGCCGACCGGGTGTGCCTCCGCCGGGTTGCCGCCCATGATCAGGATGAAGTCGGCGTTGGAAATGTCCACCCAGGTGTTGGTCATCGCCCCGCGCCCGAAGGTCGAGGCCAACGCCGACACGGTCGGGCCGTGGCAGACGCGGGCCTGCGCGTCGGTGCCGACGATGCCCAGCGAGCGCATGACCTTCTGCGTCAGGATGCCCGTCTCGTTGGACGAGGCCGAAGCGGTCAGCATGGCGGTGGACAGCCAGCGGTTCACCGTCACGCCGTCGGCGGTCCTGGTGACGAAGTTGGCGTCGCGGTCGTCCTTGATGTGGCGGGCGATGCGCTCGATCGCCTCATGCCAGGAGATGCGCTTCCAGCTGTTGGAGCCGGCCTCGCGGACCTCCGGATATTTCAGGCGGTTCGGGCTGTGGATGAAGTCCAGCAGGCCGGCGCCCTTCGGGCAGAGCGAGCCGCGGCTGACCGGATGGTCGGGGTCGCCCTCGATGTGGATGATCTCGGCCTTGGCGTTCTTGGCGCCGTCGCCCAGACTGTACATCAGCAGGCCGCAGCCGACCGAGCAGTAGGGGCAGGTGTTGCGGATCTCCTTGGCGCGGGCGAGGCGGAACTGGCGCACCTCGGCCAGCGCCTCGGACGGCAGGAAGCCCAGAACCCCCATGCTGGAGGCGGCGAGACCGCCCGCCGTGACCTTCAAGAAATGCCGCCGTGATACCTGCATGGGTGTGATGGGCATGAAACCTCCCTGATGTCGGCCCTGGTGTCAGGATGTGCCGGCCCGGCGCTTGAGCGCCTGGAACCGGTGGCGCGCGCGCCGTCCGGGGTTGACCCGGCCGGAGCGACGCATCCCCCAAAGGGCAGATTCCGTGCCAGCCGGGGCTTATGGCGGAATGCGGTGCGTTTGCTGGGGCGGACGGACGGACCGGCCATGCCCGCACCGCTCTGAGGGACATTTTGTCCAGCCGGCGATGGACAAAATGTCCGTAACGTTTGTGTGGAGGACAATCTGTCGGGGGTTGGCGCCGTCAAAATCCCCTCTCCCCTCTGGGGAGAGGGTCAGGGTGAGGGGGTTGCGCATTTGCCGGACGTAGCGCAATGGGCACCCCTCACCGCCCGCTTCGCGGGCACCCTCTCCCCAGAGGGGAGAGGGCTATTCGTCCTCCTGGCACCGTTCTTGCGCTGTGCTATCCCTTCCGACTGTTCGTGATCCGTGACCGGGAAAGCCACCATGACCGCCTCTTCCTCCGACGCCCCGATTTTCGAAGCGGCGATGTCCGAAGCGACTGCCGCCGCCATGGCCGCCGCCGGTCTGGTGCCGGGCCAGTCGCCGGCCCCGCTGCGCCTGCCCGATGCGGCGATCTTCGCCCGGCGGGCGGCGCGCCTGCGCGCGCTGGCGGAGGGGCACGCCATGGGCGACTGGCTGCGCTTCGTCGCCACGCTGGCCGACGCCCAGGCGGCGGTGGCCGCCACCCCCGCCACGCTGCCGCCGGAGGAGCAGTGGGCCGCTGACCTGCGCGCCCTGGCCGCCCGGCTCGACACCCTGCCCGGCGGCGCGCGCGAGGCCCTGGCCGCGCTCGCCGCGTCCGACGCCGACACCTTGGAGGCGCTGGCCGGGCGCTGGGCCGGCGACGCGCTGGAGGACGGCGACCTCGCCGCAGCACCCTGCCTGGCTGCGGCCTTGCAGACCGCCTGGACGCGCCACGCCGCAGCGCTCGATCCCACGTCGGTGACCACCCACGCCACCGCCACCGTCTGCCCAGTCTGCGGCGGCGCGCCGGTCGCCGGCGTGTTGCAGGTCGGCATGGAGAGCGGCGGCCTGCGCTATCTCCATTGCGGGATCTGCCACACCGCCTGGCACCATGTGCGCTCGTCCTGTGTGGCCTGCGGCGACGGCAAGGACGTGTCCCAGCGCTTCGTCGAAGGGGCGGACGGCACGGAAGCCAACGGCGCGGTGCGGGCGGAGACCTGCGACGCCTGCCACAGCTATCTGAAGCTGCTGTTCCTGGAGAAGGCGCCGGGCCTCGACCCGGTGGCCGACGACCTCGCCACCCTGGCGCTCGACCTGCTGCTGGGCGAGGAGGAGTACCGCCGCATCGGCGTCAACCCGTTCCTGGCGGTTGCCGGGTAAAGAGACGCCGGGTAAAGGGGGATCAGCCCCCCGCGGTGATCCGCTGGGCGGCGAAGAAGGGCGCGGTCGGTTGGTCGGAATAGACGGCCTGCCGCCGCAGCCACAGGGTGAAGCGGGTGCCGCGCCCCGGATCGCTCTCCACCGTGATCCGCCCGCCGTAGCGCTGGACGATGGCGTAGCTGATCGACAGGCCGAGCCCCGTCCCGGTCTGCTTCTTGGTGGTGAAGAAGGGGTCGAAGATGCGGGCCAGATCGCCCGCCGCGATGCCGTGGCCGGTGTCCTCGACCCCCACCAGCACCCCCTCAAAGGGGTCTGCCCCCGGCAGACGCTCGTCCGGGCCGATGTCGCGGCTGTCCAGAGTCAGGCGGCCGCCCTCCGGCATCGCCTGCATGGCGTTGACGATCAGGTTGATCAGCACCTGCTGAAGCTCGCCGCGGTTCATCTCCACCGGGCCGCCCGCCTGGGCCTTCATCGTCACCACGACCCGCGCCCGGTTCAGGTTGTGCCGGGTCAGCACCAGACAGTCGGACAGCACGCCGTTCACGTCGGTCGGCTCGGCGTAGCCGGCGAAGTCGCCGGGCCGGGCGAATTGCAGCAGCTTGGTCACGATGGCGTGGATGCGCCGGGTCTGCTCGTCGATCAGCCGGACCTCCTGGCGCACCGGCTCGATCCCGTCGCCCAGCACCTCGCGCAGCAGGTCGAGATTGCCCTGGATCACCGCAACCGGGTTGTTGATCTCGTGCGCCACCCCGGCGGTCAGTTCGCCGATGGCGGTCAGCTTCTCGTTCATCACCAGCTGCTGCTGGGCACGGCGCAGGGTGGCGTTAGCCTCCTCCAGCGCGGCGGTGCGCAGCGCCACCTTGCGGTCCAGCTCCTCGGCGGAGCGCTGAAGCTCCCAGCGCCGCGCCGCCACGGAATCCAGCAGATGGTCGAAGGCGCGGGCCAGCCGCCCCAGCTCGTCCCGGCTGGCGGTGGGGCCGATGCGTGCGGAATCCTCGCCCCCCTCGATGCGGGCGATGACGCCGGCCATGCGCTCCAGCGGACGGAAGATGGCCCGCGCGCCGCGCAGCCCCACCAGCGTCCCCAGCCCCGACACCAGCAGGAACAGCAGGAACAGCCCGGCCAGCGCCTTGTACAGCGTGTCACGCAGCGGCGATTCCAGGAACCCGACATAGAGCATGCCGATTCGCCGCCCGGCGGTGTCGGCCAGCGGCTGGTAGCCCGACACATAGGTGTCGTTGACCACGAAGGCGGAGCCCAGCCACGGCTCGCCGCGGTCCAGCACCTTGTCCGCCACCGCCTGCGACGCCCGGGTGCCCAGCGCCCGCTGCCCCTCGAACAGCCGGACGTTGGTGGCGATGCGGGTGTCGCCGAGGAACAGGGTGGCGGTGCCCTGACTGCCCAGCGGCAGCGAGGCGTCCTGATAGACGATGGTGTTCAGCCGGTCGACGATGCCCTGGTTGCCGTTCAGCAGCACCCCACCTTCCAGCACCCCGAGCAGACGGCCGTCCGGCCCGTCGAAGGGAATGGCGACCTGGATGACCAGCCCGCGGTCCTCGACGCCACGGGGATCGGGCCGGGCGGCGCGGGTCGGCACCAGCGGCGTGTGGGCGGCCCGGCGCAGCGCGGGGTTCAGCGCCTCCAGTTCCGCCGGAGCGAAGACCTCCAGCCCGTGCTGCGCGTAGCCGTGCAGCGCCTCGCGCACCACCGACCAGCCGCTGCGGTCCGCCGGGACGGCGAAGGACCCGCCCGCCCGCACCATGCCCCCGGCGTCGAGCAGCAGCAGATAGTCCAGCCCGTGCTCCTCCGCCTCCTCGTCGAGCAGCCGGCGCAGGTCGGCGGGCGTCCCGCGCTCCAGAACCAGGGCCAGCCGGTGGGAGGTCGCCACCCCCTCCAGCCCGTTGCGCAGCGACATCTGCACCCGGTCGAAGAACTGCCGCGCCGTCCCCAGGTCGGAGCTGACCTTGTTGACCAGAAGCTGGTCGTAACCCTGCGTCCCCCAGGCCCAGACGATCATCAGCAGAACCGGCGCGCCGACCAGCAGCGGCGCCAGCACCAGCGCCAGCAGCTTGAGCCGGACCGACTCCGCGTAAGCCGCCGCCAGCCGCTTCAGCATGTTGGGCCGGGGCGGATGGAGGCGGGATGGAGGCGTCACACCCCCCATTCCACGCATTTCCGGTCCAGCGTCTTGCGCGACACGCCCAGCAGATCGGCGGCGCGCGCCTTGCTGCCGTCGCAGCGCGCCAGCACGGTCAGGATATGGCGCTTCTCCACCTCGGCCAGCGGCAGCACGTCACTGTCGCCGTCCATGCGGACATGGCGGACCGGACAGGGGGCGCAGGGCGGGTTTCCGGCCACCGCCGCGGCGCACAGGCTGGGATCCGCGGCCAGGCCGGCCTCCACCGCCGCGGCGTTGGCGGTGTCCAGATCGTCGAGCGGAAATTCGCCGAGCAGCAGCGACCGCTCCACGAAATTCCGCAGCTCCCGCACGTTGCCGGGCCAGGAATGGCACATCAGCGCCTTTGTCACCTCCGGCGTCAGGGTCAGCGGCGGCACGGCCAGCCGCGCCGGCAGGAAGCGCATGAACAGCGCGGCCAGTTCCGGCACGTCCACCGCGCGCTGGCGCAGCGGCGGGATGGTCAGCGTCATCACCTCCAGCCGGTAGAACAGGTCCGGGCGGAAGCGGCCCGCCGCGGCCTCCGCCTTCAGGTCGCGGTTGGTGGCGGTGACCACGCGGACATCCACCGGCACCTCCTGCTCGCTGCCGACCGGGCGGATGCGCCGCTCCTCCAGCACGCGCAGCAGCTTGGATTGCAACGTCAGCGACAGCTCGCCGATCTCGTCCAGGAACAGCGTGCCGCCGTGGGCGTAGTAGAACAGCCCTTTGCGCGCGTCCTTGGCCCCGGTGAAGGCGCCCCGGGCGTGGCCAAACAGCTCCGCCTCGATCAGGTCGGCGGAGATCGCCGCGCAGTTCACCGCCACGAAGGGCCGGTCTGCGCGCGGCGACAGGTCGTGCAGCGCGCGGGCGACCAGTTCCTTGCCCACGCCGGACTCGCCCTGGATCAGCACGGTGGACGGGGTCGGCGCCACCCGCTGCACCAGCGAGCGCAGCCGCACCATGGCGTCCGACCGCCCGACGATCTCGTCGCGCCCATTGTCCTTCTTCGACAGCTGTCGGCGCAGCACGTAGTTCTCGCGGGTCAGCCGGGTGCGCTCGACGCAGCGGTCGATGGAATTCAGGATCTGCTCAACTCGGAAGGGTTTCAGCACGAAATCCGCGGCACCGGAGCGCAGGGCGTCGATGGCCGTGTCCATATCGGCGAAGGCGGTGACCAGGATCACCTCCCCGGCGTAGCCGCCGGCCATCAGCTCCTTCAGCCAGTCCAGCCCCGAGCGGCCCGGCAGGGCGACGTCGAGGATGATCACCTCGGCGTGGATGCGCTCCAGCTTCTGGGCGCCCTCCTCGGCGCTGCCCGCCACCTCGACCCGCCAGCCGCGCCGCTCCAGCGCGCGCGACAGAAAGCTGCAGATGCCCTCCTCGTCGTCCACCACGAGGATGGAGGGCTTCGCCTGGTCCTCCATCCGGCTCCCTTCCGGCGCGCTGCGGTCGGACGGGGTGGAGACTGGCGCGGTGATGGTCATCGGTGTGCACTCGGCGGCGGAAAGCTCCACAGTCTAAGGGACCGCAACCAAGCCGGGCCAGTGATTTCCAAAATCCGGAATAGTTCCAGCGTCCCGCTTGGACAACCGCGCCGCGCCATGCGACGCTCCCCCGCTCATCGCACAGACCGGGAGCCGACCGTGACGGACACCAGCGGATCATTCGTCCATGCCGGACCGCGCATCGCCGGCGCCGATGTCAGTGACGCCGAATGGCAAGCCCGTATCGATCTCGCCGCCGCCTACCGTCTGGTCGCCGAGCGCGGCTGGGACGACCTGATCTACACCCACATCTCGCTGGCCGTGCCGGAGGAGCCGGGGCGCTTCCTCATCAACCCCTTCGGCCTGACTTTCGACGAGGTGACCGCCTCCAACCTCGTGAAGATCGACATCCACGGCGCCATCATCGGCGACAGCCCCCACCCGGTGAACGCCACCGGTTTCGTCATCCATGGCGCCGTCCATGCGGCGCGCGAAGACGCGCGCTGCGTCATGCACCTCCACAACGAGGCGGCGGTGGCGGTGTCGATGCTGAAGGACGGGCTCCTCCCGCTGTCCCAGCACGCTTTGCGCTTTTACCGCGACCTCGCCTACCATCGCTACGAAGGGCTGGCCCTGACCGACAGCGAGAAGGTCCGCCTCGTCGCCAATCTCGGCTCCTGCCGGGCGATGCTGCTTCACAACCACGGCAGTCTGGTGACCGGGCGCACGGTGGCGGAGGCCTTCTGCCTGATGGACATGCTGGACAAGGCGTGCCGGATGCAGCTCGCCGCGCAGGCGGCCGGCGCGGAACTGGTGTCGCCGGCGCCGGAGCTGTGCGACAAGACCTACCGGCAGCTCACCGCCGATCCGGAGCCGGAGGGCGAACTGGAGTGGCCGGCGCTGCTGCGACGCCTGGACCGGCGCTGCCCGGACTACAGGAGCTGAGCTTTCCGGACCGCGGTCCGCAACAAAGGGGATGGAACGACTATGCCGCTGATCAACGTTCAGCTTTTCGAAGGCCGCACGCTGGAGCAGAAGCGCGCCTACGCCAAGGCGCTCACCGACGCCTCGGTCGAGGTGCTCGGCTGCAGCCCGGAGGCGGTCGATGTCATCTTCCACGACGTGAAGAAGAGCGATTGGGCCAGCGGCGGCAAGCTGTGGTCCGATCCCGAGTGACATCCACTTCCCGGATGCCCATGGGAAGCGCTGCTCACCCCATGGGCATCCGGACAAAAAACAGGCACGCCAATCCCTGGCCGGCGGTCAAACCGCTCCCACCGTCTTCCCGGTCAGGCGATAAACCGCGGTGGCGACTGCCCGGTCCTCGCTGTCACCGACCTCCATGCGCCGGTCGATGTAGTTGCCGAGAAACTCGACCAGCGCGTCGCGGGTGACCGACTGCACCCACTGGCCATGTCGGCCATAGGCTTGCAGCGTCCAGAATTCCGAGGCCATCAGCGCCGAGCGGACGGATTTGGACGAGCCGTCCCAATGGGACCACAGAAAGTCGATGGCACTCTGAGCGACCGTAATCACCAAACCGGCATTGATTCCGCGTGACGCCATCGTAGTCTCCCTCTCAGCTTGCCGAGCGGACGCTCGTGAACGGAACTCGTTCAGCAAAAGCAGTGCCAGGGATACCGAAACAAAAAGCCGTACCTCGTTCGGATGCGATTCGCCTGAAATCCAGACCAGACACGGGAGGAGTGGCCATGAACGCGCAGGAAGAGCAACGGGCGCGCGACGCGCTGAAATGCATCGACCGCGATCTCGACGCGCTCGACATCCAGATCGCCGCCTTGCAGGCGCGGCAACGATCCGGGACCTCCCTCGACCAATACATCCGCGTCCGCGACGCCCTGCTGACCGAGGCCCAGACGATCCTGACCCAGCTCGACCACCGTCCCGGCAACCAGTCCCCTCCCCCGCCGGTGGCGGAGGAGGGTTAGGGAGGGGGCCCAGGACGGCGGCTGGACACGACGAAAAACCGGCGCCTTCCGTTGGGGAAAGCGCCGGCCTTGTCGTTCATGAAGCCGATTGTCAAGTGTGTTTGAAACCCATCCATCCAAGTCCTTGATGGCTTGGCGTGTGCCGTGGTG
>NZ_JAUQTX010000103.1:0-21368 GCF_059803775.1 Azospirillum sp. UFLA03-27
GCGTATAATCGTCGGCAGCGTCAGATGTGTATAAGAGACAGCCCCCATCCCCATCTCTGTCTGTTGAGCCCCCATTCAGAGCCCTGGCCCCAAATGATTCCCCGCGCCGTCCGCAAGCCCCTGGCCATGCTGTTCGCCGTTCTCGCCCTGGTGATCGCGGTGCCGGTGCTGGGGGCGGGCGGATTCCTGCTGTGGCTTCGCCAGCAGACCCCGGCCTACGAAGGCGCGGTCACCGTCCCGGGGATCGAGGGCCCGGTGGAGATCCTGCGCGACCGCAACGCCATCCCGCACATCTTCGCCGCCACCGAGCGGGATGCCTATTTCGCGCTCGGCTACGTCCACGCGCAGGACCGGCTGTGGCAGATGGAGACCATGCGGCGCGGTGCCGCCGGGCGGCTCGCCGAGCTGGTCGGCACGCGCTTCGGCGACTGGGCGCTGCGGCTCGACCGCTCCATGCGCACGCTGGGCGTCCACCGCCGGGCCGAGGAAGCCTATGAGGAGCTGTCGCCGGAGGCTCGCACGGCCTTCGACGCCTACGCCGCCGGGGTCAACGCCTGGATGGAGACGCGCCGCGAGGCGCTGCCCATCGAGTTCCAACTCCTGCGCCACACGCCGGAGCCTTGGCACCCCGCCGACAGCCTCGTCTGGGGCAAGCTGATGGCGCTCCAACTCTCCGGCGATTCGCGGGACGAGCTGTTCCGCGCCAGCGCCCTGAAAAGCCTGACGCCGGAGCAGATGCACGACCTGTTCCCGGACTCCGACCCCGCCGCCCCGGTGACCCTGGCGGCGGCGCTTGACGGCATGGACCTGCAGGGCGCGCTGGCCGCTTTGCCCGATCTTGGCTTCGACACCGCGTCCAACGAGTGGGCGCTGACCGGGTCGCGCAGCCCGACCGGCAAGCCGATCATCGCCAACGACCCCCATCTTGGGCTGGAGGCGCCGATCCTGTGGTATCTGGCGCGCATCGTGACTCCGGAGCACCGCATCGCCGGAGCGACCATCCCCGGCGTGCCGCTTCACATCCTGGGGCACAACGGGCGCGTCGCCTGGGGCTTCACCACCACCCACAGCGACACCCAGGACCTGTTCATCGAGAAGCTCGACCCGCAAGACCCCGGTCGCTACCTGACCCCGGACGGCAGCGCGGCCTTCGAGACGCGCCAGGAGACGATCCGCATCGCCGGCCAGCCGGACGAGACGCTGACGGTGCGCGAGACGCGGCACGGCCCGGTGCTGACCACGCCGGACGCCGCCGACGCCGCGCCGGAGGGTCATGTGCTGGCGCTGGCCTTCCCCGGCCTGACCGCCGCCGACACCACGGCGGAGGCGCTGTACCGCCTCAACCACGCCGCCGACGCCGCGGCGGTGCGCGAGGCGCTGTTCCTCCACGTCGCGCCGCAGCAGAACGTCGTCTACGCCGACACGGCGGGGACGCTGGGCTTCCTGTCGCCGGCGCTGGTCCCGGTGCGGCGCGGCGGCGACGGCCGCGTTCCGGTGCCGGGCTGGACCGGCGAGTACGACTGGATCGGCTACATCCCCTTCGACGCTCTGCCCCAGGCGGTCGATCCGCCGTCGGGCCAGTTCGTCAACGCCAACAACGCGGTGGTCGGCCCCGGCTACCCCTACGCCCTGGCGACCGAATGGCCGGACCCCGCCCGCGCCGAGCGGATCGTGCAGATGCTCGGCGACGGCCCGCACACGGTGGAGGAGGTCGCCGCCCAGCAGATGGACGAGCTGTCCCTGCCGGCGCGCGACCTGCTGCTCCTGATGCTGGAGCCGCTGCGCAGCGTGCCCGATCTCAACGGACAGGCCCGCGCCGCGCTGGACCGTCTGGCCGGCTGGGACGGACGGATGGATCGCGACCGGGCCGAGCCGCTGATCTTCTCCTGGTGGGAGCGGGAACTGGTGCGCAGCGTCTTCGCCGACGAGCTGGGGCCGCTGTTCCAGAGCTACTGGGACCTGCGCCCCCGCGCCCTGCACCGCGTGCTGAGCCAGGCGCCGCAGTGGTGCGACGACCGGACGACGCCGGCCCGCGAGGACTGCACCGCCATGCTGGCCGGAGCTTTGAAGACGGCGCTGGCGGAGATCGAGCGGCGCCACGGAGCGGACATGACCAACTGGCGCTGGGGGGCGGAGCACAAGGCCGCCCTGAACCACCGGCTGCTGGGCCAAGTGCCGCTGCTCGGCCAACTGTTCGACCTGTCCATCCCGACCGGCGGCGGCGCCTTCACCGTCAACCGCGGCACCACCCGCGTGCGCGACCCACAGGTCCCCTTCTCCCACGTTCATGGTCCGGGGCTGCGCGCGGTCTACGATCTGGCGGACCTCGGCAACTCCCGCTTCTCCATCGCCACCGGCCAGTCGGGCAACCCGCTGTCGCCCCATTGGGGGGATCTGGTGCAGGGATGGCGCGACGGGGATGGCCTGCGGCTGGCCGGCGACCGCGGCACGCTCGCCCGCGACGGCGCCACGCTGCTGACGCTTTCCCCCACCCGTCCAGGGAGTTCCCAATGACCGAGCCAGCACCGACTCTAACCCTGGACGACGTCCGCGCCGCCGCCGCGCGGATCGCGGGACACCTCCCCGTCACCCCCACCGAGGCCTCGCCCCGCCTGTCGGAGATCACCGGCTGCTCGGTGGTCCTGAAGCTGGAGAACCAGCACCTCACCGGCTCCTTCAAGGAACGCGGGGCGCTCAACAAGCTGCTGTCGCTGGGCGAGGCGGACCGGCGGGCGGGGGTGATCGCCATGTCGGCGGGCAACCACGCCCAGGCGGTGGCCTGCCACGCCACGCGGCTGGGCATCCGCTCGGTCATCGTGATGCCCTCCTTCACCCCTTTCACCAAGGTGGAGCGCACGGAAAGCCTCGGCGCGCGGGTCGAACTGCACGGCGAGACGCTGAGCGACGCGGCGGCCTACGCCCAGGAGCTGGCGACGCGCGAGGGGCTGACCTTCGTGCACCCCTACGACGACCCGCTGATCGCCGCCGGCCAGGGCACCGCCGCCCTGGAGCTGCTCGACGCCGCGCCGGACCTGGAGATGCTGGTGGTGCCGGTGGGCGGCGGCGGGCTGATCGGCGGCATGGCGGTGGCGGCCAAGGCGTTGAAGCCGGACATCGCGGTGATCGGGGTGGAGTGCGCCATGTTCCCGTCCATGCGACAGGCGTTGGCCGGGCAGCCCATCACCTGCGGCGGCGCCACCATCGCCGACGGCATCGCCGTCAAGGCCCCCGGCGCCGTCACCTTGCCGCTGGTCCGCCGGCATGTGGACGCGGTGGTGGAGGTGGGCGAGCAACGGCTGGAAGAGGCCGTCTATCGCCTCGCCACCGTGCAGAAGCTGGTCGCCGAGGGCGCCGGAGCAGCGGGGCTGGCCGCGGTGCTGGACGACCCGGAGCGCTTCCGCGGCAAGCGGGTGGGCGTCGTCGTCTCCGGCGGCAACATCGACGCCCGCATCCTGGCGCAGGTGCTGACGCGCGGGCTGGTCTACGAGGGGCGCATGGTGCGGCTGCGCATCGGCATCACCGACGCCCCCGGCGCGCTCGCCCGGGTCGCCCGCCTGCTCGGCGAGGCCGGCGCCAACATCGTGGAGGTGCACCACCAGCGCCTGTTCCACGACGTGCCGGTGCGCATGGCCGAGATCGACGTGGTGCTGGAAACCCGCGGGCGCAGCCACGTCCAGCGCCTTGTCGCCCACATGGAGGAGGCGGGCTTTCCGACGGAGCTGATGACGGATATTTCCTGACCCGGATCCGGCTCAGGGAAGCTGCGCATAGGCGCCGTGGAAATAGAGCAGCGGCTTCCCGTCCTCGCTGCCGGACAGGCGGCGGACGCGGCCCACGATGATCACGTGGTCGCCGCCGTCATAGACATGCTCCCGGTCGCACTCCAGGCTGGCGAGACAGCCGGTGAGGATCGGCACGCCGCTGTCCCAGCGCTCGACACCCACCCCGTCCCAGCGTTCCTGCAGGTCGCGGCGCGAGAAGCGGTTGGACAGCTCCGCCTGCCCTTCGGCCAGGATGTTCACCGCGAAGGACGGCGCGGTGGTGAAGGCCTCGAACGACATGGCCGCGCGGCCCAGACAGAACTGCACCAGCGGCGGGTCGAGCGACACCGACGAAAAGGAGTTGACGGTCACGCCGATCGGCTCGCCGTCCGGGGCGACAGTGGTGACCACGGCGATGCCGGTGGCGAAGCATCCGAGGGCATTGCGGAATGCCCGAGAGTCGATGGTCATGGCGGCCTGTGTGGGCTCGTCGGTTATTGGGGCGAGGGTGCGACGGCGAAACAGCGGGATTATCCCAGCCGGACCCTCGGTGCAAGCCGCATCTGCCCCGGACCGCACGGAAGCGGCCGCCTGCCGCGTTGGCCGGAAGCCGCCATCCATCGCATTAAATGGATCTTAAGGATGATGGCTCACCCTTCGGGCGTCCGCACTGGCCGCGAATTCCCGACCTCAAGGCCCCATTCAGCCAAGGCTTCATGTCAGCGAACCCGTCCGGCGGCGAACGGCCGATCATCATCAAGAAGAAGAAGGGTGGCCACGGCGGCCATCATGGCGGCGCGTGGAAAGTCGCCTATGCCGACTTCGTGACGGCGATGATGGCCTTCTTCCTGCTGCTGTGGCTGCTCAACGTCACCACGTCGGACCAGCGCAAGGGCATCGCGGACTATTTCTCGCCGACGTCGGTCAGCCGTGAAAGCTCCGGGTCCGGCGGCATGCTGGGCGGGCGCACCATCACCGCGCCGGGCGCCCAGATCTCCCCCTCGTCCCCGATGTCCGCCGACGTTCCGGTCTCCGGCCCGCCCGGCCATTCGACTCAGGAGGACGAGGAGGCGAACGACCCGACCGACGCCGCCCCGCCGCCCCCCGCATCGACCGCCGAGCAGAAATCCAACGAGTCGCGGCTCGACTACCAGAAGCGACTGGAGGAGCAGGCCAAGCAACTCGGCATTCCTGGCCAGAAGCCGGGGGAACGGCTGTCCGACTTCGCGGAACGGGTGAAGGAAGGCGGCGAGAAGCTGCAGGACGCCCAGAAGGAAGCCCGCCAGTTCCAGCAGGCCGCCACCGAGATCCGTCAGGCCATCCAATCCGTGCCGGAGCTGGAGCCGCTGGCCCAGAACCTGATGATCGACCAGACGCCCGAGGGCCTGCGAATCCAGATCGTCGACCAGGACCGCGTCTCGATGTTCCCCGGCGGGTCGGGCCAGATGTACCCGCAGACCCGCCAGCTCGTCATGCAGGTGGCCAAGGCGCTCGCCAAGCTGCCCAACAAGCTGTCGATCAGCGGCCACACCGACGGCATCCCCTTCACCTCCGGGGCCGGGCGCGACAATTGGGACCTCTCCACCGAACGCGCCAACGCCACCCGCCGCGCCCTGATCGCCGGCGGCATCCCGGAGGAGCGCGTCCAAGACGTGATCGGCCGCGCCGACCGCGATCTGCTGGTGCCCGAGCAGCCGGGCAGTCCGCGCAACCGCCGCATCAGCATGGTGTTGCTGCGCGAAAGCAAGACCGCAGCCGCACCCGCCGCCACGAATTGATACCAAAGCTGATGCGGCGCTGGTACCAAGGCGTTAGTTCCTTGCCTTTGAACGTACCTCTTCTTGTTTTGTCGATGCGCCGCACAACGCCGGGAATGTTTGCCCTGTTCAAAAGGCGAAGCGATGGTTCATACTTCGCGGCAGACACCATTGCCATACGGCATCGGTCAATCAAGGGCGTTAGCTGCGGGGGAGTCTGTGAGCGTACCCGAAGGCAAGGCGAATGACCTTTTGACGAACTATGATCCCGGTCTTTACTACGACGAATTGTTCGGAGGCCGTGATTATCCAGCCGAGCACTCGGCGCTGATCCGGCAGAGACTTGCCGGTCTGAACTTCGGGGATCTGTTGCGGCGGTCGCAGGACGCCGAACGTGAACTGTACAATCTGGGCATCACCTTCCTCGTTTATTCGAACAAGGATGCGGTGGACCGGATTCTTCCCTTCGACATCATTCCCCGGGTCATCTCGGCCAAGGAATGGGCGCATCTGGAGGCGGGAATCACCCAGCGCGTCACGGCGCTGAACCTGTTCCTCCACGACATCTACCACGACCAGAAGATCCTGAAGGACGGGGTGATCCCCGCCGACCTCGTGCTGGGCAACGGCTGCTTCCGGCCGCAGATGGTCGGGCTGGACGTGCCGTTCGACACCTACATCCACATCATGGGCACGGATCTGGTCCGCGACCGCGAAGGGACCTTCCGCGTGCTGGAGGACAACGGGCGCGTGCCGTCCGGCGTATCCTACGTGGTCGAGAACCGCCACATGATGCAGCGCGTGTTCCCCGACCTGATGCAGGACATCGGCATCCGTCCGGTGGACAATTACGGACACAAGCTGCTCGACGCGATGATGGAGATCGCGCCGCAGGACGTGGCCGACCCGCAGGTCGTGCTGCTGTCGCCCGGCTCCTACAACTCCGCCTATTTCGAGCACATCTTCCTGGCGCGCGAGATGGGCGTGCCGCTGGTCGAGGGCCGCGATCTGGTGGTGGAGAACGACCGCGTCTACATGAAGACCACCAACGGTCTGGCGCGAGTCGATTCGATCTACCGCCGCATCGACGACGCCTTCCTCGACCCCAAGGCCTTCAACCCGGACAGCATGCTGGGCGTGCCGGGCATCATGGAGGCCTACCGCAAGGGCAACGTGGCGCTGGCCAACGCCATCGGCACCGGCGTGGCGGACGACAAGGCGATCTACTGCTACGTCCCGCGGATGATCAAATACTACCTGGACCAGGAGGCGATCATCCCCAACGTGGACACGCGCATCTGCCGCGAGGCCGACGCGCTGCAGTACACGCTGGACAACCTGGATAAGCTGGTGGTGAAGCCGGTCGGCGAGGCCGGCGGCTACGGCATCACCATCGGCCCGCGCGCCAGCAAGGAGGAGTTGGCGGATTGCCGGGCCAAGCTGCTGGCCGATCCGTCCAACTACATCAGCCAGCCGGTGGTCGACCTGTCGGTCTGCCCCACCGTGACCGACGACGGCATCGATCCCCGCCACGTCGACCTGCGCCCCTTCGCCATCACGGGAAAGAACACCTGGGTCCTACCCGGCGGTCTGACCCGCGTGGCGTTGAAGAAGGGCACGCTGATCGTCAACTCGTCGCAAGGCGGCGGGTCCAAGGACACCTGGGTCCTCCAGGATGGGTCACAGGAAGGGAGCGCGTCGTGAATCTGCTGGCCCGTTACGCCGAATGCATTTTCTGGATGGCGCGCTACATGGAGCGCGCCGAGAATCTCGCCCGGATCCTGGACGTGCATGAGACCTTCGCGCGCGACACGCGGGGGATGACCAACTGGTTCTCCATCGTCCAGCTTAACGCCGACGAGAAGGACTTCTTCAGCCGCCACGACCGCCCCACGGCGGAAGCGGTGGTCCATTACTACATGTTCGACACCCAGAACACGAACTCGCTGGTGTCCATGCTGCGCATGGCGCGGGAGAACGCCCGCGTCCTGCGCCCGTGGATCTCCACCGAAATGTGGACGCAGATCAACGTGTTCCACAACAAGCTGGTGGAGATGAACGGCAAGGACGTCGCTCTGTCCAACCTGTCCAAGGTCTGTACCTGGATCAAGGAGGAGTGCCAAACCCACACCGGCATCACCGAGGGCACCTTCTACCGCGACCAGGGCTGGTACTTCTACCAGCTCGGCAAGTACATCGAGCGGGCGGACCAGACCACCCGCCTGCTCGACATCAAGTACCACACGCTGCTGCCCTCCCCCGTGGTGGTCGGCTCCACGCTGGACATGAGCCAGTGGACGACGGTGCTGCGCTCCGCCGCCGGGTACCACGCCTTCCGGCGAGTCTACCCGCGCGGCATGTCGCCCACCACGGTCGCCGGCTTCATGATGTTCAACGAGGGCTTCCCGCGATCCGTTGTGATGTGTGTGCGACAGATCGACGGCCTCTTGACCCGTTTGAAGTCCCGTTACACCCTGCGCAACGGCAGTGACGCGATGGAGAAGGTGGACGAGTTGCTCGGCGCGCTTTTGGCCCGCCCGATCGAGGAGGTGATCCAGTTCGGCCTGCACGAGTATCTGGACGGCGTGCAGGCCCAGCTCTGCGGGATCACCACCGAGATCGGACGCGCCTTCTTCGGCCAGGACACCGTCGTCATGACCCAGAGCCAATCCCAATAACCTCTGTTCAGCATCCTCTTCCAGCCGCCGAACCCCAACAGCCGGCCCCCGGGCCGGTGATTCAGAAGTCAGCCAGCCGATGTCGGTCATCCAGCCGCAACTCCGCCCGCTCCAGCAGTTCTTCCGGTCCGGGCCGATGCCCTGCCCCTATCTGCCGGGACGGGTGGAGCGCAAGCTGTTCACCCGGCTGTTGGGCCCCTATTCGGCGGAGGTCAACTCCACCCTGTCGCGCGCCGGCTTCCGGCGCAGCCACGACATCGTCTATCGGCCGGTCTGTCCGAACTGCCAGGCCTGCGTTCCGGTCCGCATCCCGGTCGGGTCCTTCGTCCCCACCCGGTCGCAGAAGCGCGTCCGCCGGGCCAACGGCGACCTGACCCTGGCGGAGGCGCCCGCCGCGGCCACGACGGAGCAGTACCGGCTGTTCTCGCTTTACCAGAACTCCCGCCATGGCGAGTCCGACATGGCGCGCATGGCGATGGCCGACTTTGCCGCCATGATCGACGAGGGGCGGGCGGACACCAGCCTGTTCGAAGCCCGCGACACGGAGGGGCGGCTGGTCGGCTGCATGCTGACCGACCGGCTGACCGACGGCTATTCCGCGGTCTACAGCTTCTACGACCCCCGCCAGGACCGCCGCAGCCTAGGCAGCTTCATGATCCTCAGCCTGCTGGAACGCGCCCAAACGGACGGACTGCCCTACGTCTATCTCGGCTATTGGATCGCCCAGAGCCGCAAGATGGCCTACAAGGCCAAGTTCCGCCCGCTGGAGGCGCTGGGCCGTGACGGCTGGTTCCGCCTGCCGAACGATCCGGAAGACTGACCGACCGACCGCCGGATTGCCTGTGATCGGTGACTATTGGGGCAATCACGTATAAAGGCTTTCAAGCTCTTGCGCTGCCGGGGTCTCCTGCGGAATATTGCCGCAGCAAACACCCCATGGTGTTACCATAAAAGATTGAACCGGCGCCCAGCGCCACCGTTCACAGGGCAACAAAAGGAACGGACGGGGATACACCCGTTCCAAACCAACAGGGAGGCTCTCCGTTGAGGTTCCTGCTCCGAATCAGCGGGCTGATCGATGCTGTCAACGACGGCATCGGCAAGCTCGTCTATTGGCTGGTGCTGGTCGCCGTGATTGTCAGCGCCGGCAACGCGATCATACGCTACAGCCTCCATTACAGCTCCAACGCTTGGCTTGAGCTGCAATGGTACTTGTTCTCCGCGATTTTCCTGTTGTGCTCGGGCTACACCTTCCTGCGCAACGAACACATCCGCATCGACATCGTGCTCGGCCGTTTCTCAAGGCGTGTCCAGTGCATGGTCGACATCTTCGGGATCCTCTTCTTCCTGTTCCCGATGGCCATCCTGATCATGTGGCTCTCCTGGCCGATGTTCTGGGACAGCTTCATCACCAAGGAAATGTCGAGCGACGCCGGCGGCTTGATCCGTTGGCCGGCCAAGATCCTGGTTCCCGCCGGTTTCTTCCTGCTGACCATGCAGGCGGTGTCCGAGCTGATCAAGCGCGTCGCCTTCCTGGCCGGTCTTATTGACCAGCCCGGCGAGAAGATGCACAGCCACTCCTAAGAGACCGGGGACCACACACGATGGCCGCCTTCCTCATTGAGAACATGGCGCCGCTGATGTTCGCGGCGCTTGTTCTTTTCCTATTGATGGGTTTTCCGGTCGCCTTCGCGCTCGCCGCGAACGGCCTTCTCTTCGGTCTGATCGGCATCGAGCTGGGTCTCCTGACCCCGGCGCTGTTCCAGGCGCTGCCGGAGCGCGTCTTCGGCATCATGCGCAACGACACGCTGCTGGCCATTCCCTTCTTCACCTTCATGGGGCTGATCCTCGAACGATCCGGCATGGCCGAAGACCTGCTCGACACGGTCGGGCAGCTCTTCGGCCCGCTGCGCGGCGGTCTGGCCTACGCGGTGATCTTCGTCGGCGCGCTGCTTGCCGCCACGACAGGCGTGGTGGCCGCGTCGGTCATCTCGATGGGCCTGATCTCGCTGCCGATCATGCTGCGCTACGGCTATGACCGGCGGGTCGCCACCGGCGTCATCGCGGCGTCGGGCACGCTGGCCCAGATCATCCCGCCGTCGCTGGTGCTGATCATCCTGGCCGACCAGCTCGGCCGCTCGGTCGGCGACATGTACGCCGGCGCCCTGGTCCCCGGACTGGTGCTGACCGGTCTCTATGCCGGCTACATCCTGGTCACCAGCATCGTCCGCCCCGAGTTCACCCCGGCCCTGCCGCTGGAGGCCCGCTCCCTGCGCGGTTTCCAGCTGCTGTTCCGGGTGCTGACCTCGCTGGTGCCGCCGCTGGTCCTGATCTTCCTGGTGCTGGGCACCATCTTCCTCGGCATCGCGACGCCGACGGAAGGCGGCGCCATGGGTGCCGCGGGCGCCATGATCCTGGCGCTCATCAAGCGGCAGCTGAGCTGGTCGCTGATGCGTCAGGCGATGGACACGACGGCCAAGCTGTCCTCCTTCGTCATCTTCATCCTGATCGGCTCGACGGTTTTCGGTCTGGTGTTCCGCGCCGTGAACGGCGACCTGTGGGTGGAGCATCTGCTGACCGGCCTGCCGGGCGGCGAACTGGGCTTCCTGATCGTCGTCAACATCATGGTCTTCCTGCTCGCCTTCTTCCTCGACTTCTTCGAGCTGGCCTTCATCATCGTGCCGCTGCTCGCTCCGGTCGCGGAGAAGCTGGGCATCGATCTGATCTGGTTCGGCGTCCTGCTGGGCGTCAACATGCAGACCTCCTTCATGCATCCGCCCTTCGGTTTCGCCCTGTTCTTCCTGCGAAGCGTCGCTCCACGCGAGGATTACAAGGACAAGATCACCGGAAAGATCATCAAGAAGATCACCACCGGCCAGATCTACTGGGGCGCTGTGCCGTTCGTCTGCATCCAGCTGATCATGGTGGCCTTGGTCATCATGTTCCCGGAAATGGTCTTCTCCGGCCTGGACCGCGGCGAGCCGATCGATCTGGACAACGTGAAGATCGAGATCCCGGCCTTCGATTCGGGCGAGCCGCCGCCGCCGTTCGGCGCGCCGGAACAGCCCGCCGAGGACCCCAACGCCGACCTCATGCGGCAGTTGCAGGACAAGTAACCGGTCCATCCACTCCCTCCCCCCCGCTTGGTGGGGGAGGAACCGGAAAGCCTGCCCGCTTATCGGCAACAAAAAAGCCCCGCTTTCGCGGGGCTTTTTCGTGTCCGGCTTTTCTCCTTACGACTTCTTCTTCGGCGTCGGGGCGGAGTAGACGAAGTTGTCGAAGGTGTTCTCGGCGACGCGGAACCACAGGTATTCCTCGTCGCGGAACTTGCGCCACTGATCGTAGACCTTGCGGAACTTCTCGTTCTTCGCGGCTTCCTCTTCGTAGACGTCGAAGGTTGCCTGGTAACAAGCCTGCAGGATGTCGCGCGGGTAGGGCTTCAGCACGGTGCCGGCGCCGACCAGACGCTTCAGCGCGTGCATGTTCACCACGTCGTACTTGCCGACCATGTCAGCGGTCGCGTCGGCGCAGGCCGCTTCGAGAATCGCCTGGTAATGCTTGGGAAGCTGCTCCCACTGCGGCAGGCTGACGAGGAAGGACACCTGCGGTCCGCCCTCCCACCAACCGGGGTAGTAGTAGTATTTGGCGACCTTGTTGAAGCCGAGCTTCTCGTCGTCGTAGGGGCCGACCCACTCCGCCGCGTCGATCGTGCCCTTCTCCAGCGCCGGGTAGATGTCGCCGCCGGCAATCTGCTGCGGCACGACGCCAAGGCGCTGCAGGATGGTGCCGGCATAGCCGCCGATGCGGAACTTCAGGCCCTTGAGGTCCTCGACGGACTTCAACTCGTTGCGGAACCAGCCGCCCATCTGGGTGCCGGTGTTGCCCGCCGCGAACTGGACGATGTTGTAGCCCTTGAAGAACTCGCGCATCAGTTCCATGCCGCCGCCATGGGTCATCCAGGCGTTCTGCTGACGCGCGTTCAGGCCGAAGGGCATCGCCGCGTCGAAGGCGAAGGTCGGGTCCTTGCCGACGTAATAATAGGAGACGGTGTGGCCGCACTCCACGGTGCCATCCTTCACGGCGTCCAGCACCTGCAGGCCGGGGACGATCTCGCCGCTGGCGAAGGTGCGGATCTGGAACTTGCCCTCGGTCATCTCGGCGACGCGCTTGGCCACCCGCTCGGCCCCGCCGTAGATGGTGTCCAGGCTCTTGGGAAAGCTCGACGCGCAGCGCCACTTGATCTCGGGGTTGCTCTGCGCGATGGCGGGCGCGGCCAAAGTGCTGGCGGCGACACCGACACCGGCGCTGGTGATGAAGGTACGGCGTTTCATGGCGGTCTCCTTGGGTCCTCTCGTCCCGGCGTGGGCGCACACCGCCGTTCCGGCCCCCGGAAAGGGAGCGCGGCATGCGAACCGAAAGGCTGTTGTTTTTGAGGAAGTTGTCTGGCAACGCCGGATCGACGTCACCGTGCGGGTCACGGACCGGGGCTGCCGGAGTCGATGGGGCCCTGAGCCGCCGCTGTGCCTTCACACGGATCTGTGGTGACCATGCGCGTGCCTCCCTGTCGCCCGGTGTTCCTCCGGCCCATGGCGCCCCCTTTGGGGCACTCCTTCGGTCGGCGGCACCGAGTTCCTTTTGATACGACGACTATGCCGGAATCGCGGGGCAGACTTCAAGCCCGAGCATGGCTCGACCCTACCAATTCGGGAATTTTCCGTCGGAAATTCCGCCAAAAGTGAAACGGGGGGCCGAAAGCCCCCCATTTGCGTGCAACGTTAGGTAATAGGGGTTCAGGTGAACCGGTTGACCTTGGGGAAGCCGTTGGGCGGCATCTTGCCCACGCCGGCGCGGTTGCCCAGCCAGCCGGTCAGGTTGGTGACGTTGAACTGCCGCTCGCCGTGCTTCCAGCTCAGCCCTTCGGCGATGGTGAAGACCTTCAGGTCGGACAGGCTGCCATCCTTGTACTTCTGAAGCTGCACGCCCTTGCCGCGGGCCATCACCGGCACCTGCTCCAGGGGGAAGACCAGCAGCAGGCGGTTGTTGCCGATGACGGCCACATGGTCGCCCTCCGCCGGAATGCAGATCTTGGCGTCCTTGTTGTCGTCGGGGTTAAGGACCTGCTTGCCGGAGCGGGTGTGGGCGACGACCTCGTTCTCCTCCACCTGGAAGCCGCGCCCGTCCTCCGACGCGACCAGCAGGCGGCGGTCGGGCTGGTGCTTGAACAGGGTGATGATGTCCGCCTCGTTGCCGAGATCGATCATCAGCCGCACCGGCTCGCCGAAGCCGCGCCCGCGCGGCAGCTTGTCGGCGGACAGCGTGTAGAATTTGCCGTTGGTGCCGAAGACAAGGAGCTTGTCGGTGGTCTCGCAATGGACCCAGAAGCCTTCCTTGTCGCCTTCCTTGTATTTGACGTCGAGGCGCTCGGCGTCGGTCAGATGGCCGCGCACCGCGCGAATCCACCCCTTCTGCGAACACAGCACGGTTAGCGGCTCGCGCTCCACCATGGCGTCGACCGGGATGTCGATGACGGCCGTGGCCTCGGCGACCAGGGTCCGGCGGTCCTCGCCGAAGCGCTTGCGCGTCTCCTCCGTCTCCCTGCCAATGGTCTTCCAGCGCAGGCTCTCGTCCGCCAGCAGCTCCGTCAGGCCGGCCCTCTCCGCGGTCAGCGCGTCGTTCTCGCGCTGGATCTCCATCTCCTCAAGCTTGCGCAGGTTGCGCAGCCGCATGTTGAGGATGGCCTCGGCCTGCACCTCGGTCAGGGAAAAGGCGCGCATCAGCTCCTGCTTGGGCTCGTCCTCCTCGCGGATGATGCGGATGACCTCGTCCAGGTTCAGATAGGCGATCAGGTAGCCGCCCAGGACCTCCAGCCGGTGGTCGATCTTGGCCAGCCGGTGGCGGGACCGCCGCTCCAACACCTCCATCCGGTGGTCGAGGAAGGCGTCGAGCACCTCGAACAGGTTCATGACGCGCGGGACATTGTCCTTGTCCAGCACGTTCATGTTCATGGCGAAGCGGATTTCCAGATCAGTCGTCTGGAACAGCGAGGCCATCAGGACCTCGGGGTCGACGTTGCGGCTCTTCGGCACGAGGACGAGGCGCACGTCCTCCGCCGACTCGTCGCGCACATCCTCCAGAAGCAGCAGCTTGCGGTTGGTCAGAAGCTCCGCGATCTTTTCGACCAGCCGGGCCTTCTGCACCTGATAGGGCATCTCGGTGACGACGACCTGCCAAGTGCCCTGCCCCAGCTTCTCCACCTCCCACCGGGCGCGCAGGCGGAAGGAGCCGCGGCCGGTGCGGTAGGCCTCGACGACGTTGGCCCGCGGCTCGACCAGCACGCCGCCGGTCGGGAAGTCGGGGCCGGAGATCAGGGTGACCAGATCCTCGATCTTCGTCGGAGCCGGCTTCTCCTTGCCGGCCAGCGCCGCCTTGACGCAGTCCAGCTTGTGCTTCAGCACCAGCCGCAGGGCGGAGCAGAGCTGGGCGGCGTTGTGCGGCGGGATGTTGGTCGCCATGCCGACGGCGATGCCGCTGGAGCCGTTGGCCAGCAGGTTGGGGAAATTGGCCGGCAGAACCGCCGGCTCCTCCCCGTCGCCGTCGTAGGTCGGGCGGAAATCGACCGCGTCCTCGTCGATGCCTTCCAGCAGGGCCTTGGCGACGTCGGTCAGACGCGCTTCGGTGTAACGCATGGCCGCGGCGTTGTCGCCGTCGATGTTGCCGAAGTTCCCCTGCCCGTCCACCAGCCGGTAGCGCACCGCGAAGTCCTGCGCCAGACGGACCAGCGCGTCGTAGACGGAGGTGTCGCCGTGCGGGTGGAACTTGCCGATCACGTCGCCGACCACGCGCGCCGACTTCTTCGGCGGAGTCGAGGGGTCGAGCCGCAGCTGGCTCATGGCGTAGAGCAGACGCCGGTGCACCGGCTTCAGCCCATCGCGCACGTCGGGCAGCGACCGCGCCATGATGGTGGACAGCGCGTAGCTCAGATACCGCTCGCTCAGCGCGTCGCGGAGCGGCTTCTCCTGGATGTCGAGGACGGGGTCTTGGGCAGGGTCTCGGGACGTCATGGCGTGTGGATACCAAATCTAGCGGCCACGCGCCACAGCGTTCTCGTAACGTTCTCTTAATCGCAGCCTTGCGGCCGGCAGCGGGCCGTTGAGCAGATGGCGCTCCAGGAAATGACCGGTCAGGCGCAGTCCCTCCGCCACCGCCTGCGGCCCGCCGCCGCCCAGACCGATCAGGAATCCGGGCAGCGGCAACAGCCGGTCGCGGTAGGGTTCTCCGGCCGAGGCAGACACCGCGCGCCCGGTGCGCGGGCTGACATAGGCGAGGTAATCGTTGGCTCCGGTGACCGCGCAACGGTCGAGATCCAGCCCGAATCCGAGTTCCGCCAGCAACCCGACCTCCCACCGCACGTAGGACTCGGCCCAGGCGTCGCCGCCCAGCAGGCCGAACAGGGCCAGCAACCCGTCGAACAGCGCCGGGTGCGGCTGGTGCTCCGGCAGGGCGGCCTCGGCCAGCGCGCAGGCGGCGGTCAGGGTCGCGAGTCGCAACGGATCATCGAGAAAGGCGGCGGAATAGCCCTGCACCACCTCCAGCGTCAGGTTGCCCAGATGCTCCGGCAGGCGCCCGCGCCAGCGCGCCGACACCAGCGTGCCGGGCTCCAGCGCCGCCCGTGTGCGGCTGGACCGCCCGCCCATCACCATGCCGGCGTGCCGCCCGTGGTCACGCGTCAGCAGGGTGACGACCGCCGAGGTCTCGCCATGCGGCCGGGCCGACAGCACGACGCCCTGATCGGACCACTCCATAGGCCTGCTTCCTTACGTTGACGGGACCTGCAAGGCTCGCCCGCGGCGCCCAGGCATACCCCGGAGTGCCCGCAAGGCGGGATTGGTCACGCTTTCCGCCAGCATGGCGCAAATCCTTCGCAACAGGGCTTCATTTCTCATTCACCATTCGGGCACTATGTTGCGAGTGACGGAATGCGGGCGCGCCGCGGCGGTGAGGGGGCTTTGAGCAGCACGATCGAGCGATATCTGCTGGCCGAGAAAGCTGGCTCCGAGGGCGTGTGGGACTGGGACCTTCGCAACGATACGATGTTCCTGTCTCCCCGCTTCAAGGAGTTTCTCGGACTGCCGCCGGGCGAGATCAATCGCCCGGAAGATTGGCTCGACCACGTCCACCCCGACGACATCGACTGGCTCTACGCCTCCTTTGAAGGCCAGATGGTCGGCGTCTCGCTTCCTTTCCAGATCGAACACCGAGTCCGCCGTGCCGGAGCCGGCTTATCGCCGGACGATGGCGACTCCGGCTGGCGCTGGCTGGTCTGCCGCGGCATGGCGGTGCCCGACGAATCGGGCGATCCGGTGCGTCTGGTCGGGTCGGTCGCCGACATCACCGACCGCAAGCACGCCGAAGCCCAGCTCCGCAAGAGCGAGGAGCGCTACGCGCTGGCCGCCGCGGCCAGCAATGACGGGCTGTGGGATTGGGATCTCGACGCCGGAACCGCCTATTATTCGCCGCGCTGGCTGTCGCTCCTCGGGCTTGAGGAAGGCAGCATCGGCAACAGCCCGGACGAATGGATGGAGCGCGTCCATTCCGACGACCGCCGTTCGTTGCGCGAAGCGCTCGACGCCCTGGGCGGCGAGAACACCGTTTTCCAGATCGAGTACCGCGTGCATCACGCCGACGGCGGCATCCGCTGGATGGCCTGCCGCGGCACCGCGGTTCTGGACGCGCAGGGCCGCCCGGTGCGGCTGGTCGGCAGCCAGGCCGACGTCACCGACCGCAAGACCGCCGAGCAACGCCTGCTGCAGAGCGAGGAGCGCTACGCGCTGGCCGCCGCGGGCGCCAACGACGGGCTGTGGGACTGGCGGCTGGACACGGACGAGGTCTATTACTCCCCACGCTGGGCGGCGATGCTCGGCTTTGCCATGGACAGCCTGTCCAACCGCATCGGCGAATGGTTCGAGCGCGTGCACCCCGACGATCTGGCCGGGCTGCGCACCGCCTTCGACCTGCATCTGACGGGCGAGCGCGAACATCTCCAGCACGTTTTCCGCATCCAGGCCGCCGACGGGGACGAGCTGTGGATGCTGGTCCGCGGGCTCGCCGTGCGGGACGGGTCGGGACGGGCGGTGCGAATCGCCGGTTCGATGACCGACATCACCGCCCAGAAGCGGGCGGAGCAGCAGCTCCTGTTCGACGCCTTCCACGACGGCATGACCGGGCTGCCCAACCGCACCCTGCTGCTGGACCGCATCGGCCAGGCGCTCGACCGCAACCGGCGGGCCGGCGGCAAGGCCTTCGCCGTCATCTTCGTCGATCTCGACCGTTTCAAATCGATCAACGACGCGCTGGGGTCCAGCGTCGGCGACCGGCTGCTGAAGACCATCGCCGAGCGGCTGGACGAGACCCGCCGCATGGGCGACACGCTGGCCCGCCTGTCGGCGGACGAATTCGCCGTTCTGCTGGACGGCATCGACGATGTGGGCGACGCCCTGTCCGCGGCGGAGCGCATGGGCGAGGCCGTCGCGCGGCCGCTGGCGCTGGACGGCCACGAGCTGGTGCTGTCCGCCTCCATCGGAATCGCCCTCAGCGTCTCCGGCTACGACCGGGCGGAGGAGATGCTGCGCGACGCCAGCCTCGCCATGTACCGCGCCAAGTCGGGCGGGCGGGCGCGCATCGACGTCTTCGACAGCAACCTGCGCCGTCAGGCTATGGCCCAGATGCGCACGGAAACCGACCTGCGCATGGCTTTGGAGCAGAATCAGCTGGTCCTCTACTACCAGCCGATCGTCGCCCTCTCCTCGGGCCAGATCGCCGGGTTCGAGGCGCTGATGCGCTGGAAGCATCCCGAGCGCGGGCTGGTCCCGCCGGGCGAGTTCATCCCGCTGGCCGAGGAATCAGGGCTGATCGTCCCGATGGGCCGCTGGGCGTTGCGCGAGGCGGCGCGCCAGCTCGGCCAGTGGCAGACCCGCTTCCCGCGCTCCACCCCGCTGTTCATGAGTGTGAACGTTTCCTCCCGCCAGTTCAGCGACGACGACCTGATCGGGCTGGTCAGCGAGGTTCTCCAGGAAAGCCGGGTCCCGCCCTCCAGCCTGAAGCTGGAGATCACGGAAAGCCTGCTGATGAAGGACCCCGCCAAGTGCCGGGTGCTGATGCAGGGCATCCGCGACATGGACGTGCGCCTGTCCATCGACGATTTCGGCACCGGCTATTCGTCGCTGTCCTACCTGCACAAGTTCCCGGCGGACACGCTGAAGATCGACCGCAGCTTCGTCCAGGCCATCTCGTCCGGCGAGGGCAACGCCGCCATCGTGCAGGTGATCGCCACGCTGGCCGCCATCCTGGGCATGGAGGCGGTGGCCGAAGGCGTGGAGACCGAGATGGAGTCGGAGTTCCTGCGCGACATCATGTGCAAGTACGCGCAGGGCTATCTCTATGCCCGCCCGGCCCCCGCCGACGCCATCGAGGCGCTGCTGCTCCGCGAGGCGGAGGAACCGCTGGTCCTCCCCAGCCTGGCGTAAGGCTCCGCATCCTCACGTCCGCCCCCATCCAACGGACACTTTCCCCGGCACCGTTCTTTGTGCGAGTGTCCGCGCTCTTTCACCGGGACAGATCGGGATTCTGCGTTATGGCCGACCGCAACTGCGGAGAATGCACGCTGTGCTGCAAGCTGATGGGCGTGCCCGAACTGAAGAAGCCTTCGGCCAAGTGGTGCGTGTCCTGCGACCAGGGCAAGGGCTGCACCATCTATGAGGAGCGTCCGCAATCCTGCCGGAACTTCCAGTGCTTCTGGCTGATGGACGAGAACTTCCCCGACGAGTTCCGGCCCGACCGCATCAACGCCTTGGCCGCCTTCAACGACGTGAAGGACAGCTGCGTCCTCCATGTCGATCCGGCCAAGCCGCGGGCCATGTCCAGCCCGAAGGTCAACGCCCTGATCGACGCGCTTCTCAAGAGCTACGCCAAGGTGTTCGTGCTGTCCGGCAAGGAAAGTGCCCTGATCCAGCGCTGAGCGCCGGCACGGTCATCCCCCGCGGAAGTTGAGCAGGCTCGGCGCCTTGTCGATGATCTCCTCCAGGATCAGGGAGGCGGTCTCCAGATCGCGCTCCAGGTCCTGGCCCAGCTTGCCGGCGTAGTTGGGACGCTTCAGCTTCTCGTGGGCGTCGTGCAGGCTGCGCAGCTCCGCCACGAAGATCTCGCGGGCGCCCATCGGCAGGATCGGGTTGGCCGACAGCACGAAGAAGAAGCGCATGCTGGCCCGCACCAGAAGGGCCAGCATCACCGTGTCCAGCCGCTCGAACTGGTCGCGCAGATCGTCGGAGCGGGTGTCCACGAGGTTGCGCAACCGCTGCTCGATCAGGATCACCAGCGCCTGGAACTCGCCCACCTTGTCGCGGAATTCGCGGTAGGCGCCGAAACTGTGCTTGCTCGCCTCATGCTCGGCCAGCTGGGCGAGCTTCGACGCTTCCCGGCACTGGCGCTCCAGCGCGGACAGCAGTTCCTTGACCTCGGCGCGGGTGTATTGGCGCTTGCTCATGACGGTGGAAAGACCCTTCGACGCGACGGCCTGCCCTATAGCACGAAGACAGGCGCCGGTCACCGGGACGCTTCACCGCGACAACGGAGCGGCGAGCCGCGATCAGTGATCCGCCGCGACCGGCTTGCCGCCCGGCCGCCGCACCAGCGGCATCAGCAGAAGCCCGGCGAAGAACACGCCGGCCATCAGCAGCAGGCAGTCGTTGAAGGTCAGCACCATCGCCTCGCGCTCGACCATGCGGGCCAGCGTCTTCATGGCGGCGGCCTGCGGATCGGCGACCAGCCCGTCGAACTTGGCGGCCAGCCCGTCCAGCGTCTCCTGCACCAGCGGGCGAGCGAGGTTCAGGTTGTCGCCCAGCCGGTTCATGTGCAGGGCCGACCGCTCCAACAGCACGGTGTTGATTGCCGCCAGACCGATGGCGCCACCCAGGTTGCGCATCAGGTTGTAGAGGCCCGACGCGTTCTTGAGCTGCTCCGGCGGCAGGGTGCCGAGCGCGATGGTGTTCACCGGGATGAAGCACAGCATCAGCGACAGACCGCGCACCGCCTGCGGCAGGAACAGCTCCCAGAAGCCGGACTGGTTGGTCAGGTGGGCGTTCAGCCAGACGCCGGTGCCGAACAGGCAGAGCCCCAGCGCCAGCATCACCCGCAGGTCCATCTTCTTGGACAGCACGCCGGCGATGGGGGCGGACAGGAACTGGAAGGCGCCGGTCACGAACATGATCGTGCCGATCTGCAAACTGTTCAGCCCGCGCACCCGCGCCAGGAACAGCGGCTGCAGATAGACCGCCCCGTAGAGCCCGACGCCGATGATGAAGCTGTAGAGCGAGCCGATGGCGAAGTTGCGGTCCAGAAAGGCGCGCAGCTCGACGATCGGATTGCCGTAGGTCAGGACCCGCCAGAAGAAGCCGACGGCGGACACCGCGGCGACCACCGCGAAGATCGCCACATACTCGTCCTGGAACCAGTCCTGGCGCGGGCCTTCCTCGACCACGAACTCCAGGCTGCCGAGGAAGGCGGCCATCAGCCCCAGACCGATGAAGTCGAAGCCCTTGCGCAGCGCCGGGTTGGGCTTGTCCACGTCGACCAGCGTCCAGACCAGCGAGGTCACGGCGATGCCCGGCAGCACGTTGGCCAGGAACAGCCAGTGCCAGGAGAAGCTCTGGGTCAGCCAGCCGCCCAAGGTCGGACCGAGCGTCGGCGCCATGGTGGCGACCAGACCGATCATCACCGACACGCCGGCCCGCTTTTCCGGCGGGAACAGGGAGAAGCTGGTGGCGAAGACGGTCGGGATCATCGCGCCGCCGATGAAGCCCTGGAGCGCCCGCCACACGATCATCGATTCGATGCTGGAGGTGAAGGCGCAGGCGACGCTGGTCAGGGTGAAGCCGGCGGCGGCGATGGTGAACAGCACGCGGGTGGAGAGAATCCGCGCCAGCATGCCGGACAGCGGGATCATCACCACCTCGGCGATGAGGTAGGAGGTCTGCACCCACGAGATCTCGTCGGCGCTGGCCGCGAGGCCCGCCTGGATCTCCGACAGGGAGCTGGAGACGATCTGGATGTCCAGGATCGCCATGAACATCCCGACAACCTGTCTCTTATACACATCTCCGAGCCCACGAGACTATAAC
>NZ_JAUQTX010000104.1:0-21344 GCF_059803775.1 Azospirillum sp. UFLA03-27
GAGGACGTGAAGGCCTACGCCTACGAGGGGCCGGTCTCCACCCTGCAGTGGACCTTCCTGGGCGACTCCCGCAGCGAAGTGCTGGGCGGGTCGGACGGCAACGACTTCCTGAACCTGCTGGGCGGCGACGACGCGGCGGCGGGCGGGGCCGGTGACGACGTGCTGGACGGCGGCTCGGGCTCCAACTGGCTGATCGGCGGTTCGGGCAAGGACACCTTCTTCGTCGACGGCCGCGGCACCGAGATCACCTGGTCCACCGTCACCGACCTGGAGCAGGGCGAGTGGTCCACCCTCTGGGGCTACAAGGAAGGCGTCTCCACCCTGCGCTGGGAGGAGATGGACGGTGCCGAAGGCTACAAGGGCGCGACGGTCCACTGTGACATCGATGGCAATGGCACCATCGACGCCAGCATGACCTTCGCCGGCAAGGCCGTGGGTGCCATGACCACCACCACCGGCACCATGGGTGACCAGAACTACATCGCTTTCATCAGCCTGTGATCCGGCGCGGTTCGTGATCTGAGGCACCGAGCGGAAAAAACGGCCTGGGGAGTGTTCCCCAGGCCGTTTCTCATTCGCCGCCGCCATTTGAGGCAGCCCATCGGCAGGAGGGCTACCCCTTCTAAAGATTGTGATGACATCGCCTGTTTTCCCTGTATTCGCTCTTGATGTATAGTTTTCGTTTCTTTTCCTCATAGGACAATGACCGTTCATAGGATCATTGAGTTTCCCGTTATCAATCAAGATAACCCAACAACTATGTTCCGTTGATGAGTACGTGTTATTTCTTCTTGGGCAATTGCGAAAAGGCTCTCCGAAAGCGCATGTGATTGTGTGTCGCGCTTCCCCGTATCCGCGAACCTCCCGTAAACGCGAACGATGCGACCGGGCGCCCCAGCGATCACCACAGAATGCACGGAGAGTTTCCCTTGAACGAAGTCATCATCGCGGACGCTGGACTTGAGGATCTCGACGGGCTGCTCAGCCACCGCCGTCCCGACGTCCAGGTCATGCTCGTCTCCGCCGTCGACGATGCCCATGCCGTTCTGGCCGCAGCGCTCGCCACGCGCCCGTCCGTCCTGCATCTGGTCGCCCATGGCGAGCCGGGACGGATCCTGCTGGGCGCCCAGCCGCTGGACGCGCGGTCGCTGCTCGACCGCTCCTGGCCGGACGCGCGCGGCACAGAGATCCATATCCACGCCTGCCATGCCGGTGCGGGTGCCAAGGGCCGTCTCCTCCTCGACCGGTTGGCCGCCACCACGGGCGCCGCGGTCGCGGCCTCCTCGGGTCTGGTCGGTCCGGCGGCTCGGGGCGCTTCCTGGACGCTCGATCTGAGCACCGCGCCGGTCGGCGCCCCCTCCCCCTTCGCGGCGGTTGAGGGATGGACCCATGTCCTGGCCGTGACCGGCACCACGACGGCGGGCCCCGACCTGCTGACCAGCGATGACGAGCCGGATGTGATCGAAGGCGGGGCTGGCAACGACACGCTGATTGGCGGCGGCGGCAACGACACGCTGATCGGCGGTGCGGGTGCCGACCTGCTGGACGGCGGGGCCGGCTTCGACGAGGCGTCCTACGAGACCGCGACCTCCGGCCTCGTGCTGGACTTGCTGAACCCGAGCAACAGCACGGGTGACGCCGCGGGCGACACCTTCATCGACATTGAGCGCTGGGTCGGCTCCAACTTCGACGACACCATGGTGGCCGGGAACGACCCCGTGTGGTTCTGGGCCCATGACGGCGCCGATCTGGTGACCGGCGGGGCCGGCAACGACACGCTGGAGAGCGGCAACGGCAACGACACCGTTCATGGCGGGGCCGGCAACGACCAGATCTTCGGGCGCGCCGACGACGACATGCTCTATGGCGACGACGGCGACGACCTGCTGGTCGGCGGCGGCGGCAAGGACAGCCTGATGGGTGGGGCCGGCAACGACACGTTGGTCGGCGACTGGGACGCCGACACGATGATCGGCGGCGACGGTGATGACGTCTTCTACAGCGGCGAGCACGGCGACCTGAACGAGGCCGACGTCATCGAGGGCGGCGCCGGCAACGACACCTTTATCATCGCCGCGCAGGGCGACGCCGGCACGGTCTCCTACGACGGCGGCACCGGCACCGACACGTTGCGCGTCAGCTCCGACAACGTGACCGATCCGGAAGGCAAGATCACCACGGCGACGCCGCAGATCGACATCTCCGGCATGACCCTGACCAGCGTGGAAAACCTCGATCTGGTCGGCAGCGTCCGCCACACGGTGACGATGACCACCGCCCAAGCCAGCAACTTCACCAGCGGGGTGACGGGGGCCGTGGTGGGCGACGCCTTCACCATCACCGGCACGGCCATGACTGGGACGGCCACCGCCGGCAACGGCAGCCAGCTCGGCGCCGGGCAGGTGCAGGCGGAGACGGTGGATGGCGTCACCTTCCTGCGCATCGGCACCGACGCCACGGCGGGCGCCGACGTGACCCTGCGCTTCGTCGGCAGCTTCACCGCCGGGCAGTTCCAGCTCAACGGCGACACCGTCACGCTGATCGACGCGCCGCCCACCACGACGCCTCCCACGACGGAACCGCCGACCACCACCCCACCGACGACCGAGCCTCCCACCACGGAACCGCCGACCACGACGCCCCCCACGACGGAGCCGCCGACCACCACCCCGCCGGTGGACGACCGTCCTTCGACCGCCATGCAGCGCATCGTGGACGGCGTGACCGAGGACGTGAAGGCCTACGCCTACGAGGGGCCGGTCTCCACCCTGCAGTGGACCTTCCTGGGCGACTCCCGCAGCGAGGTGCTGGGCGGGTCGGACGGCAACGACTTCATCAACCTGCTGGGCGGCGATGACGCGGCCTGGGGCGGGGCCGGTGACGACGTGCTGGACGGCGGCTCGGGCTCCAACTGGCTGATCGGCGGTTCGGGCAAGGACACCTTCTTCGTCGACGGCCGCGGCACCGAGACCACCTGGTCCACCGTCACCGACCTGGAGCAGGGCGAGTGGGCCACGATGTGGGGCTACCAGGAGGGCGTCTCCAAGCTCTCCTGGGAAGAGATGGGCGGGGCCGAAGGCTACAAGGGCGCGACGGTCCATTGCGACATCGACGGCAACGGCACCATCGACGCCAGCATGACCTTCACCGGCAAGGCTGTGGGTGCCATGACCACCACCACCGGCACCATGGGCGACCAGAACTACATCGCCTTCATCAACCTGTAAGCTGAGGTCGTGCGAAACGCGCCGGTCCGGGGGATGCCCTCCCCTGGGCCGGCTTTTTCCTGTTGATGCCGGCTGTTGATGCAACGGGGGTGACCGTCAACCTTGACCGATTCGGGCGTCCATCGTATCGGTTGAACACGGCAAGCGCATTCGCTGTGGAGGTTGACGTTGCGTGGCGAAGACATGAGGCTCCTGCGCGAGGAGCGCAAACTTTCACAGCCGGATTTCGCGGCCTGGCTGAACGAGCGGCTGGAGCGGCGCTACGACCGGTCCAAGATCTCCCGCTGGGAAAGCAACAGCGAGAAGATCCCCGACGCGGTGGTCCGCTTCCTCCTGAAGGAGACGGCGGTGGTGGACGGCAAGCATGGCCCGGCGCTGGTCATCTGCCTCGCCAACCAGAAGGGCGGGGTCGGAAAGACCACCTGCACGGTGAACACCGCCAGCATCCTGGCCCGCGAGGGCTACCGCGTGCTCATCATTGACGCTGACCCGCAGGCCAACGCCACGGCGCATCTCGGCATCGACCTGATCGAGTACGAGGAGGGCCGGCGCAAGTCGCTTGCCCACGTGCTGCGTGAGGAGGTCGCCGTCGAGGACATCGTCGTCCCGGTCGGCGACATCGGGCTGGAGATCGCCCCGTCGAGCATCGAACTGGCGTCGGTCGAGGTGGAGCTGACCGCCGACCCCAGCGGCCCCATGGCCCTGCGGGAACGGCTTCAGGACGCGCGGTCGGCCTATGACTTCATCTTCATCGACTGCCCGCCGAACCTGGGCCAATGCACCGCCAACGGGCTGGTGGCGTCGGACCTCATCGTCATCCCCTGCCAGACCGAGTATCTGTCCTCCATCGGCGTGAACCATCTTCTGAAGACGATCAACAAGCTGAAGCGGCGCTGCCACCCCAGCCTCGCCGTCCTGGGCATCCTGCCGACCATGCACAACGCCCGGCTGAATCAGCATCAGGTGACCCTGGAGCAACTCCACAGCGCGCTGGGCGGCACGCTGCGCATCTTCCCGCCGGTGCCGCGGGCGACGATCTACGGCGACGCCGCCCTTGCCGGACGCGCCGCCCTGGAGGCGGTGCCGGACGCACCGGGCGCCTCGTCCTACCGGGCGCTCGCCGACGCCATCGTCGTGGAGCGGCGCAAGCGCGTGGAGGTGGCCAATGTCGCGTAAACTCGGAACCGGGAACCTTGCCCGGCTGAACGCTATGAGCCGCGGCGCGCTCGCTGTCTTCGCGGAGCCGGAACAGGGTGTGCGTCTCGTCTATCCCGACGTGGACTGGATCGAGGCTAACCCCGACCAGCCGCGCCGCCGCTTCGACGAGGCGGAACTGGCCGCCCTGACGGACTCCATCCGCAAATACGGCCTGCAGCAGCCGATCGGCGTGCGGGAGCTGGGGCCGAGCCGCTTCCAGCTCGTCTTCGGGGAGCGGCGCCTGCGCGCGGTCCGCGCGCTCGGCCAGCAGACGGTGCCCTGCATCCTCGTGCCGGAGGGCATCGACACCGCCGAGGTGGCGGTGGTGGAGAACGTCCTGCGCGCCGATCTGACGCCCTTCGAAGAGGCCGACGCCTTCGTGGCGCTCGTGGAGAAGCATGGCTATTCCCACGCCGATCTCGGCCAGATCATGGGGCGCGACAAGGCGGAGATCACCCGGACCCTTGGGCTGACCCGGGTCGCCCCGGCGGTAAGGGAACGCTGTGAAAGTGCGGAGAGGAAGGTCGCCCGCTACAGGCTCTACCAGATCGCCGCGCTCGACGACGCGGAGGAGCAGATGCGCCTGCTCGACCGCTTGGCCGACGACCAGCCCCAGCCTGAACCCCGCGCCCCCGTCGCCGCGACGCCGGGCGCGCGGGACGAGCCGGAGGCGGTGCTGAGCGCCTTCAGCCTGCGCGTCTCCCGCAACATCCTACGCACGCGCGAGGCCCTGTACGCTTTCCAGGAGAAGCCGAAGCGGCTGGGGGATGTGGACCGCGAGGTCCTGCGCGACCTGCGCCGTTCCATCGACGCCATTCTGGACGGTGAGGAAAACTGACCGGAGCCGGTGAGAATTCTCACCGATCCTTTTCCTCACGCGAAGCGGTGAGAATTCTCACCGGCATTGTCGGAACCCAGGCAAAGAAAAAGGCCCTTCCCCGCATCCGCAGGGAAGGGCCTTTTCGATTTCGGCCGATCAGTGGGCGCTGCCGCCGTCCTCGAAGGACGGGGCCTGGAGGCCGGAGGCTTCCAACTGCGCCACGACCATGCCCTTCAGCCGCTCCAGCCCTTCAGGCGTGCCGGACTCCGCGCGGGCCACCAGCACGTCCTGGGTGTTGGAGGCGCGCAGCAACCACCAGCCGTCCGCCGTCTTGACGCGCACGCCGTCGATGTCGTTGACGTCTGCACCCTCGGCCTTCAGGCGGGCCTTGACCTCCTGGACGACCTGGAACTTGCGCTCTTCGCTCACCTGGAAGCGGGTTTCCGGGGTGTTCACCACGTCCGGCAGGCGGTCGCGCAGTTCCGACAGCGGCTGATTCAGCTTGCTGACCAGACCGATCAGACGCACCGCGCAGTAGAGCGCGTCGTCGAAGCCATACCATTTGTCGGCGAAGAAGATGTGGCCCGACATCTCGCCGGCCAGCGGCGAGCCGGTTTCGGCCATCTTCGCCTTCAGCAGCGAATGGCCGGTCTTCCACATCAGCGGGTTGCCGCCGAGCCGGGCAATCTCGTCGAACAGCGTTTGGCTGGCCTTCACGTCGGCGATGATCGTCGCGCCGGGGTGGCTCTTCAGCACGTCGGCGGCGTAGATCGCCACGAGCTGGTCGCCCCACACCACGCGGCCCAGATGGTCGATGGCGCCGATGCGGTCGCCGTCGCCGTCGAAGCCAATGCCGATGTCGCAGCCATGCTCCGCCACCGCCGCCTTCAGGTCGACGAGATTCTTCTCGACCGTCGGGTCCGGATGGTGGTTGGGGAAGTTGCCGTCGATCTCGTCGAACAGCAGGACGTGCTTGCCCGGCAGCTTCGCGGTCAGGCGGCGCAGGATCTCTCCAGAGGCGCCGTTGCCGGCGTCCCAGGCGATGGTCAGGTCGCGGGTGCCGTCATAGTCGCGCAGCAGGCGCTCCACATAGGCGTCCTTGATATCGAGCTGTTCCGACGACCCTTCGCCGGAGACGTAGTCGGCCTTCGACGCGATGGTGCCGATGTCGAGGATCTGCTGGCCATAGACCGGACCCTTGCCCAGCATCATCTTGATGCCGTTGTAGTCCGGCGGGTTGTGCGAACCGGTGATCATGATGCCGGCCGCCGCCTCGCGGTCGCGGGTGGCGAAATACAGCATTGGGGTGGGGCCGAGCCCGATGCGCAGCACATGCAGGCCGCAGGCGACCAGGCCCTCCACCATGGCGGCTTCCAGCTCCGGCGAGGAGAGCCGGCCATCGTAGCCGACGCAGACGGTCTTCCCGCCGCCGCGGGCGACCACGGTGCCGAAGGCCCGTCCGACCGCGCGGGCGTCCGCCGCGGTCAGGGTGCTGCCGACGATGCCGCGGATGTCGTATTCGCGCAGCACGGTCGGGTGAAAAATGTGGGCTTCGCTCATGGTCTCGACAGTTCTCCTTGGACCGGATCGCTTCAGACGTTCTGGGACAGTGCGGTGGGCCGTCCGATGGAGGAGTAGGCGAAGCCGGCAGCCGCCATGTCCCCCGGATTGTAGACGTTGCGCAGATCGACCATGACCGGCCGTTTCAGCAGGGCCTTGACCCGCTTCAGATCCAGCGCGCGGAACTCGTTCCATTCCGTCAGGATGGCGACGCAGTCGGCTCCGTCCAGGGCGCCGTAGGCGTCCTTCGCCCAGACCACGCCGGGCAGCAGCCTCTCGGCCTCGTGCATGCCGGCGGGATCATAGGCGCGCACGGTGGCGCCGGCGGCCTGCAGTGCCGGGACGATGTCCAGTGACGGGGCATCACGCATGTCGTCGGTGTTGGGCTTGAAGGTAACGCCCAGAACGCCGATCGTCTTGCCGGCCACCGACCCGCCGCAGGCGGCGATGATACGCTCGGCCATCTGCTTCTTGCGCTTGTCGTTGATGTCGACAACCGTCTCGATGATGCGCAGCGGGCTGCCCACCTGCTGGGCGGTGCGCACCAGGGCCAACGTGTCCTTGGGGAAGCAGGAGCCGCCATAACCCGGACCGGGGTGTAGGAACTTCTTGCCGATGCGCCCGTCCAGCCCGATGCCGCGGGCCACGTCATGGACGTTGGCGCCCACCTTCTCGCAGAGGTCGGCGATCTCGTTGATGAAGGTGATTTTGGCGGCCAGGAAGGTGTTGGCTGCGTATTTGGTCAACTCCGCCGTTTCCAGCGAGGTCAGGACGATCGGCGTCTCGATCAGGTAGAGCGGGCGATAGAGGCGGCGCATCACCTCGGCGGCGCGCTCCGAGCTGGTGCCGATGACCACGCGGTCGGGGCGCATGAAGTCGCCGATGGCCGAGCCTTCGCGCAGGAACTCCGGATTGCTCGCCACGTCGAAATCGGCGCCGGGGTTGGCGCGGCGGATGATCGCCTGGACCTCGCGGCCCGTCCCGACCGGCACGGTCGACTTGTTCACCACCACCGTGTAGTGGTCGAGGTTGGCGGCGATCTCCTCGGCGGCGGCGTAGACGTAGGAGAGATCGGCATGGCCATCGCCGCGCCGGGTCGGGGTGCCCACCGCGATGAACACGGCGTCCACGCCGGCCATGGCTTCCTTCAGATCGAGCGTGAAGGAAAGACGTCCGGCGGCGACGTTGCGCGCGACCAGTTCATCCAGGCCGGGTTCATAGATCGGGATCTCACCACGCTTCAGGCGCTCGATCTTGCCGGCGTCCTTGTCGACGCAGGTGACGTGGACGCCGAATTCCGAAAAGCAGGCGCCGGACACCAGCCCGACATAGCCCGTACCGATCATCGCGATGCGCATGAGGAACCCTTGTTTTCAACACCCTTAAGGCCGTCCGTTCCCGGTCCAGCTTTCGGCATGGAGCAGAACGGTGACCGCCTTCAATGGTTGCCTTGTTCTATCAGGATAGCCGTGATGCGGACACCACCTGCGGCAGCCTGCCGCGTGGAGGGCGCGCCTTCTGAAAGTCGATGCGGGGCGTCGATGGCGGCCGCGCCGGGGTTGCCGTGCCGGCGCGGCCGGCCGCCGCGGAACCGCCTGGAAATCCCAGACGCCCCGGATCGTCTGAAATCAGATCGCCTGGAGGTAAGCGGGGTCCAGGGCACCGTGACGGAACGGTATCCAATCCTTGTGGTCGGCCCGGTACTGCAGGCCGTAGGGGTTCTTGAAGAAGATCTTCTGCAGCGGCTGGCCCCCCTCGGCGCGGGTGCGCTCCAGGTCGATCAGGGGCGAGGCGGCGAAGACTTTTTCCCACAGCTCGGCGTTGTCCACGTCGCGGCCCGCGTTCTTCACATAGTCGCGCGCGGTGTCGCTCAGTTGCCAGGCCTCTTCGACCATCGCGTAATAGTCCACAGTACCCTCGGCCATGACCCTGCTCCGAAGCATTCCAGATGTCGCTTGGCATAGCGCATTTTTGGAAGAGAGAAAACTGTCCAGCAATGACGCCGGGTTGTCACGCCGGTGAGGGCCGTCCCAGCGCTCCGGCCAGGGCTGTGACGATCCGGTCCACATCGGCGTCCGCCATGGCTGGAAACAGGGGTAACGACAGCGTCCGGGTGTAATGGGCGTCGGCGCCGGGCAGGGCGAGGTCACCGTAGCGTTCGCGCCAGTAGGGCTGTCGGTGGACCGGAATATAATGAACCTGGGTGCCGATGCCCAGGACCCGCAGATCGGTCATGACCTGTGCCCGTGCCCGTCCGGCGGCGGCGAAGTCGACGCGGACGGCGCAGAGGTGCCAGGCCGGGCGGCACCAGGGCGCGCGGGCGGCGGGCAGGACCAGCGGGGCCAGCGGGGCCAGTCGCTCCGTGTAGAGGTCCATCAGATGGCGCCGCCGCTCCACGAAGGCGTCCAGCCGCTCGAGCTGGCTCAGGGCGAGCGCCGAGTGAATGTCGGTCAGGCGGTAATTGAAGCCCGGTTCCGCCATCTCGTAATACCAGGGATTGGCGGTCCCATCGGCGGTGAAGGCGGCCCCGCGGTCTTCGAATCCCGCCGGGTCCCGCTCCATCCCGTGATTGCGAAAGCGGCGCAGGCGGGCGGCGAGGGCCGGATCATTGGTAGTCACCGCCCCGCCTTCGCCCGCCGCGATGGTCTTCACGGGGTGGAAGGAGAAGGCGGTGAGGGTGCCGAAGCCGTTGGAGCCGACCGGCAGGGCCCGCCCGTCCGGCGTCACGTCCACGCTGCCGATGGCGTGGCAGGCATCCTCGATCACCGCCAGCCCATGGCGGGCGGCGAGCGCGGCGAGCCCGGCCATGTCCGCGGTCTGCCCGGCGAAATGCACAGGCGCCAGGGCGCGCACCCGCCAGCCGGCGCGGGTGGCCCGCTCCATCGCCGCCTCCGCCTGCTCCGGCCCCATCAGGCCGGTCTCGGGATCGACGTCGGCGAAAGCGACTTCTGCTCCCACGTAGCGGGCGGCGTTGGCGGTGGCGAGGAAGGTGATGGTGGGCACCACCACCGCGTCGCCGGGGCCGAGCCCCAGCGCGAGGGTGGCCAGATGCAGGGCGGCGGTCCCGTTGGCGCAGGACACCGCATGGGCCGCGCCGGTGCGCTCGCACAGCGCGCGCTCGAACGCCTCCACCGTCGGCCCCTGGGTCAGCCAGTCGCCGCGCAGGACCGCGGTCACCGCGTCGATGTCGGCCTGATCGACGTCCTGGCGCCCGTAGGGCAGAAAAGGCAGTGGCGGCCGGGACACCGGTTCGCCCATCACGGCGCTTCCGCGAGAAGCCGCATCAGCCGCGCGCCGTCCAGCCAGTCGCCGTTGGTGTCGCTGGCGTAGCGGAAGCCGTCGGCGACCGGCCTGGCGCCCAGCCGCTGATAGGGCTCGTGCGTCCAGAAGGCGAAGGCCGGCTCGATGACGAAGCGGTCCGGCAGTTCGAAGGTCTGGCGGGAATCGTCCTCGGTGATCATCACCTCGTGCAGCTTCTCACCGGGGCGGATGCCGACCTGCTTGTGCGGCAGATGCGGAGCCATCGCGCGGGCCAGATCGGCGATGCGCATGCTGGGGATCTTGGGCACGAAGATCTCCCCGCCCTGCATCATCGCGATGCAGGAGACGACGAAGTCCACCCCGTGCTGCAGCGTGATCCAGAAGCGGGTCATCCGGTCGTCGGTGACCGGCAGGGACACCGCCCCTTCCGCGATCATCCGGCGGAACAGGGGGATCACCGACCCGCGGGACCCCACCACATTGCCGTAGCGCACCACCGAGAAGCGCGTGCCGAGCGAGCCGGACAGGTTGTTGGCGGCGATGAAGATCTTGTCCGAGGCCAGCTTGCTGGCGCCGTAGAGGTTGACCGGGTTGGCCGCCTTGTCTGTGGACAGGGCGATCACCCGCTTCACGCCGGTGTTCAGCGCGGCCCGCACCACGTTTTCCGCCCCATAGACGTTGGTGTGGATGCATTCCATGGGGTTGTATTCGGCGGCAGGCACATGCTTCAGCGCGGCGGCGTGGACGCACACGTCCACTTCGCGCATGGCCAGTTCCAGCCGCTCGCGGTCGCGCACGTCGCCAATGAAGAAGCGCAGCGTGGACGCCCATTCGGGGCCGAGCTGCTGCTGCATCTCGTACTGCTTGAACTCGTCGCGGGAGAAAACGATGACCCGGCGCGGGCTGGCGTGGCGCAGCACCGTCTCCACGAAACGCTTTCCGAAGGACCCACTTCCCCCGGTCACCAGGATCGATTGGCCGTTCAGCATGCCGAAGCCGGGGAGCAGCGCCTCGGTGGGCGATTCGTTCGGACGGTCAAGCTGCTGCATGGTCAGGGGCGTTCGCGCTTCGTGGTTCATTCAGGCCGGTTCGATCGACCTTAGCCCGAGACCCCTAGCAGCGGGTTAACATTCCAGCAAGGAATCCGCGGCTTTCGCGCGCAGGGACGGCGCTGCGGCGCGCTTTTCATCCGACCGGCGATGATATGGAAAAGGCTTCGTGATACTGGAGCGGGCGAAGGGATTCGAACCCTCGACCCCAACCTTGGCAAGGTTGTGCTCTACCCCTGAGCTACGCCCGCGCCGCTCCAACGAAGGAGGCAGGGAGATACCGCACGCGCCCGGCGGAGCGCAAGCCCTCTGTTTGGCTTGCGCTGAGATTTTTCTCTTCGGACGCCTCCATCCGCCTTCTTGGCGCATCGGAAGGAGACGTTAGGCTTAAAGTTATAACCCGCTCAATGCTGTTGACTTCCCTGCGTCGACTGTGGAAATTTCCTCTCACAAAACAAAGGCCTTGAGGTCTGGGGAGGAAACCAAAAACATCATGATGCTCTAAGAGCATTCGTCTGCCGCGCCGACCTCGTGTCCGGACGCGGCTTTTTTTTGCCTATCGCCGTTCCTTTGCCGAGAACCGGTAATACCACTCTAGGCAATGGTAGGCGGGACTTGGCCCCGCCTGCCCGCGGTGCTCCGCGTCACAGCCTGATGCCGCCGGCTTCCAAATAGGATTCCAGCGTCAGCGCCTCGACCGTCGTCCGTCCGGCACGGAGCTGTTCGCGCAGGCCCTCCTCCATCCGCTCGCGCCCTGCCGCCTTGGCGAGCGTGGCGGCGGCTTCGGCCTGGGGCACCACGACCACCCCGTCGTCGTCGCCAATCACGATGTCGCCCGGCGCGACCATCACGCCGCCACAGACGATGGGGGTGTTCACGTCGCCTGTGGGTTGGGTCTTCGTGGTGCCCTTCATGCTGGTCCCCCGGCAGAAGACGGGAAAGCCCATGTTGCGGATGGCCGCGGCGTCGCGCACGCAACCGTCGATGACCAGCCCGGCCAAGCCCCGTTGGATCGCCGCCTCGGTCAGCACGTCGCCCCAGGGGCCAGCCTCGGTCATGCCCTTGAAATCCACCACCAGCACGTCGCCCGGACGGGTCAGCGCCATGGCGGCGTGGATCATCAGATTGTCGGTGGGGCCGCCGGATACGGTCACCGCGGTGCCGAACAGCGTCATGCCTTGATAGAGAGGCTTGATCGGAAAGGACATTGCGCCCTTCTTGCCCATCGCTTCGTGCAGCGTGGCGGGGGACTGGCCTCGAAACGCGGCGACCAGATCGGGGGCGGGACGGGGAAACTCTTTGACGACGCTCATCGCACAGGCACCTTTCACGGCGTGAAGGCCGCCCGCTTCCGGAAGAGAGGGCGGGCGGGGATAAGGAAGCATTGGGACTCATTCGTCCTTGAAGGCCTCGTCGCGGCGGCGGCGCACCGCCGGCATCACCATCAGGAGGAGCAGAAGGGCGGCGGCGACCAGCAGACTGCCGCTGATCGGGCGGGTGGCGAAGACGGTGGGGTCGCCACCCGACAGCAGCAGGGCGCGCCCCAGATTCTCCTCCAGCAGGGGACCCAGCACGAAGCCCAGCATCAGCGGCGCCGGCTCGCAGTCCAGCTTGCGCAGGACGTAGCCCAGGACGCCGAACAGAGCCATCAGCAGAACGTTGAAAGCGCTGTTGTTCAGCGTGTAGGTGCCGATGCAGCAGAAGACCAGGATGGCCGGGAACAGATAGCCGTAGGGCACCCGCAGCAGCCGCACCCACAGCCCGATCATCGGCAGGTTCAGGATCACCAGGATCACGTTGCCGATCAGCATGCTGGCGATCATGCCCCAGAACAGCTCCGGCTGCTTGGCCATGATCTGCGGCCCCGGCGTAATGCCGTGGATGGTCATGGCGCCGATCATCAGGGCCATGATGGCGTTGGGCGGGATGCCCAGGCTGAGCATCGGGATGAAGCAGGCTTGCGAGGCGGCGTTGTTGGCGGCCTCCGGTGCGGCCACTCCCTCGATGGCGCCCTGGCCGAAGCGCTCCGGCCGGCGGGACACCTTCTTTTCCAGCGAATAGGCGGCGAAGGAGCCCAGCGTGGCGCCGCCGCCGGGCAGGATGCCCAGCAGCGCCCCCATCACCGTGCCGCGTACCGTCGCCGGCCAAGCTTGGCGGATATCCTCGCGTTTCGGCCACAGGCTGGCGATGGGGGCGGTGGTCCGCCCGACGCCGCCGGTCTGCTCCAGGCTGGCGATGATCTCGGCCAGCCCGAACAGGCCCATGGCGAGCGGAACGAAGTCGATGCCGTCGTAAAGCTGCGGCAGGCCGAAGGTGAAACGCGTGTCGCCGGAATTCACGTCGGTGCCGACCATGCTCAGCAGCAGGCCCAACAGGATCATCGCGATGGCCTTCACCACCGATCCGTGGGCCAGCGTCACTGCCCCGATCAGGCCCAGCAGCATCAGCGACACATACTCCGCCGGCCCGAAGGCGAGCGCCACCCCGGCCAGCGGCGGGCCCGCCACGGCGATCAGGAAGGTCGTGACGATGCCGGCGAACAGCGAGGCGAGCGCCGCCGTGGCGAGTGCCACTCCGGCCCGGCCCTGCCGCGCCATGGCGTGGCCGTCCAGGCAGGTGACGACGGAGGAGGATTCGCCGGGCAGATTCACCAGGATCGCCGTCGCCGACCCGCCATACTGCGAGCCGTAGAAGATGCCCGCCAGCATGATGAGCGCGCCGACCGGCGGCAGGTGGAAGGTCAGGGGCAGGAGCATCGCCACCGTCGCGGTGGGACCCAGACCGGGCAGGACACCGATCAGCGTGCCGATCAACGCCCCGCCGAAGCAGAGCAGCAGATTGTCCGGGGACAGCGAGACCGACAGGCCGAGCAGCAGGTTGCCGAGCAACTCCGTCATGGCCACACCCGCAGGGGCAGGCCCAGTCCCCAGACGAACAGCGCGACGCAGCCCGCCGCCAGGGTGCCGCCCAGAAAGGCCAGAGGAACCGGGCGCAACGGTTGGCCGGCCAGATTGCCCAGCCCCACCAGAATCAGCACCGCGGGCACCAGCCCCAGGAGTTCCACCGTTCCGGCGAAGGCCAGCACCGCCGCCGTCACGCCAAGAAGAGGGCGCCAGCCACAGGCCGGCAGGCCGGCGCCATGGGCCAGCAGGCTTCGCCCGGTCACCACGGCGCCGGCCAGCACCATCAGAAACCCGATCATCCGCGGGAAGAAACCGGATTGCACGTAGGCGAGCGTCCCGGTGGGCCAATCGCGCCCCAGCCACAGGGCGGCCAGACCGAAAGCCGCGATCAGCAGGCCGGCGGCCAGATCCTGCGGCGCCCGGACCGGAATCCCCAAAGGCGCCTCCCTGCCATCCGCGATGGTTGGGAGCGTGTTTTCGAGCGCGTCTCGCGCGGTGTCGCGAGCGGCTGTGGACAGGCCGCGGGGTGGGGCGGTCGTGGAAGAAGGGGGGCGGAGGTCTGAGAAGGGCAGGCTCGGCATGGGGCTTCCACGGCTTTCAATGGGCGGCTTTCGGAGGAGGTGAGTGCGGCTCCGGTCGCCGACCCATCGCCTTTCACAAGCATAAGGATAAAATTCAACAGGGAATCTTTATCCCTCGTTGTTTATGCATCCTAATCAGATTACCAAAAAGGGCAAGAGCATCGAATCATTGCGTGTTTGTGCTGCTCATGAGCCGGAGTGTGAGGACGAAGGCTTGCCTTTCTGACTGATGAATCACTGAAAGGTTGATGAGTGTTTTCGAATGCACGCAGCGCTGCGAAATCTGAAAGCCGCCCTTTCATGTTTCTTGCCCCGGCGGCGCATGCCCGTTACCCAGGGCGCGCCGTAAACAAGGACAGGACGAAGGAGATCAGGGGATGACGCGCCGCCTGCGCCCGTGGACCGTGCTTGAAAGCCGCGAACTGCTCGACGCCGATCCATTCTTGAAAGTCCATGTCGAGACGGTGGAACTACCCGATGGGCGGGTCATCCGGGACTACTACCAGTTCGACATGCCGTCCTTTGCCTGTATCTTCGCCGAGATGGAGGATGGGCGCGCCATCGTTTATCGCCAGTATCGGCACGGGCCGCGGCGCGTGAATCTGACCTTTCCCGGCGGCCATCTGTCGCCGGACGAAGACCCGCTGGAAGCGGCCCGGCGGGAGCTTCTGGAGGAGACCGGTTTCGTCTCCGACCATTGGACGGCGCTTGGCGGCTATACGGTCAACGCCAACCAGGGCGGTGCGGTGTCCCATATGTTTCACGCCACCGGTTGCCGCCAGGTGGCCGATCCGCTGTCCGACGATCTGGAGGAGACGGAAATCCTGTTCATGACGCGGGAGGAACTGCTGACCGCCATCGGACAGGGCGAGATCGCCCTGCTCACCCAGATCGCCCTGGTCAGCATGGTGTGGCAGAACGACATCCGGACGGCGCTCAGCCACCGTCACCGGTGACGCGGCTTCGCTTGCCGCTGTGCAGCAAGCCGTCTTTCCTCCAGCCAAGCGGAAGCTTGGCTTTTTTGATCTTTGTCAAAAAATGAGTATGTCTTCGGAATACATGGCCCGTTTACGCGCTGTTAATCAAATCGGTTCATAAATGGCCACACCAAGTTCTCTTGGTTTCCTCCCTCCCAGAACTAGGATGCGCCTCACCGGCTGCAGCCTTTTCTTTTTCCGGATCCTGTCATTCAAAGGGATGGGGAGGGGGACGACAAAGCGCGGGGTATTTTTGCGAGGACCGCTCAGCAGGGGCTTGACCTTTGCTGCATTGCAGCATAAATTGAGTCCCGGATGCCCTTTGGGCGTTTCCTCCCTAGACTTGAAGGCCGCGCCGTCCTGGCTGCGGCCTTTTTCTTGACTCCGGCCTGTGGGGGTGTCGCCCGGCGCCTGTGCGATCGTCTCTCGCGGCGTGGTAGCGCCCATGATATGCAAGCCGGACCATAGAAGCCCCGTTCGTTGAACCGAAGGCCCGCACCATGGCCGAGCGCCGCACACCCTCCCTGTCCACCCTCCGCAACCTCGGGCGGGGGCTGCTCGTCCTGCTCCTGCTTGGCGGAGCCGGGGCTTGGTGGTCATGGCATGGCGCCTTCGGGATGGACGCGCTCCAGGACATCCTGCGTCATCACCCCGCGGCACCGGTCCTGTTCCTGTTCCTGCACATCCTGGCCAGCCTGCTGTTCTTCCCGCGCTCCGTCATGGCGATGGTCGCCGGGCTGGTCTTCGGAGTCTGGTGGGGCGGGGTGCTGGCGGCGGCGGGCAGTGTGATCGGCGCCTCCACCGGCTTCCTGCTGACCCGCTATGTCTGCGACGGGCTGGTTCCGGCCCTGGACCGGGCGCGCTGGGGCGACGTCCTGCGCCGGTTGGAGACCGGCGGCTGGCGCGCCGTCGCCATGCTGCGGCTGGTTCCCGTGCTGCCGCACAGCGGTGTGAACTACGCGCTCGGTCTGACGCGGGTGCGGCTCGGCGCCTACGCCTTCGGGTCGCTGGTCGGGCAGTTGCCGATGACCGTGGCCTTCGTGCAGTTCGGCGCCGCGGGCGACCACGCCCTGGCCGGCAAGCCGGACTGGATCGCGCCGACCGTCATTGGGCTCAGCCTGCTGATCCTGTCGGTTCTGCTGCCGAAGGTCGGGCCGAAGCTGCGGGAGAAGTTCGGCGCCGGGCGCGCCTGACGGCGCCGCCTTGCATGGTCCTTGCGGAGACACCATGAACATCGTCTTCATTCACCAGAACATGCCCGGCCAGTACAAGCATCTGGCCGCCCGCCTGGCCGCCGACCCGGCGAACCGTGTCGTCTTCATCACCAAGCGCACCGACCGGGACATCCCGAACGTCCGCCGCCTCTCCTACCAGCCCAGCCGAAAGGCGCGGGAGAACGCGCATCCCTATCTGGTGTCCACGGAGAACGCGGTCCTGCACGGGCAGGCCGCGGCCCGGCTGCTGATGGGCCTGCGCGAGGAGGGCTTCCGCCCTGACGTCATCGTCGGCCATCCGGGTTGGGGCGAGACGCTGTTCGTCAAGGACGTGTTCCCCAACGCCCCCTACCTGAACTACTGCGAGTTCTTCTACCGCGCCCAGGGGCTGGACGTCGGCTTCGACCCGTCGGTCCCGGTCAATGTGGACACCGTGCTGCGGCTGCGCATGCGCAGCACGCCGCTGCTGCTGGCGCTGGAGGCCTGCGACCGCGGCATCGCCCCGACCGAGTGGCAGCGCGACTCCCACCCGGCGCCGTTCCACCCGAAGATCGAGGTCATCCACGACGGGGTGGACACCGCCCACCTTCTGCCCGACCCGGACATCCGGGTCACCCTGGCCGACGGCACGGTGCTGACGCGCCAGGACGAGGTGCTGACCTACGCCGTGCGCAACCTGGAGCCCTACCGCGGTTTCCCCAGCTTCATGCGCGCCCTGCCGGGCATCCTGGAGGCGCGTCCCAAGGCCCATGTGCTGATCGCTGGCGGCGACGAGGTCAGCTACGGCTCGGCGCCTCCCGGCGGGAAGAGCTGGCGGGAAACCATGCTGGCCGAGGTGCCGCTGGACCCGGCGCGCGTCCATTTCCTGGGGCACCTTCCCTACGATCAGTATCTGTCGGTCCTGCGGCTGTCGCGGGCGCATGTCTACCTGACCTATCCCTTCGTCCTGTCCTGGTCGATGGTGGAATCCATGGCGCTCGGCTGCGTGGTGATCGGCTCCGACACCGCTCCAGTGCGGGAAGTCATCCGGCACGGCGAGAATGGACTGCTGGCCGATTTCTTCTCCCCCGACGATATCGCTGGCAAAGCCGTCGCGGTGCTGGAGGACCCCGGCGCCTTCGCCCCGCTGGCCCGCGCCGCGCGGGAGACGGCGGTGGAGCGGTTCGACCTGTCCCATTGCCTGGAACGCCAGATCGCGCTGATCCGCGCGATGGCCTGAGGCGAGGGAAGCCCCCACTCCAAGAGGCAATATTTTCCGGTGGGTGGGCAGAAGCCGCCGCCCATAGGGAGATTTTTGCCGAGCGCGTGAGCCGGAAATGACTTTTTTGCGCCCGCGAAACGCGATGCCCGTACCGAGGGCGGCGGCGGGGCGGAACCCCCGGCATTGGTTTGATTTTGAGATAATTTCCAAACGAAGGCGTGGGAATCGCCGGATCAGGGCGCGGGGCATGGCATGACCCTTGCGATGGTATGGGTACCAATCCGGCGAACCCGAACACGAGTGCCTGCCATGTCCATGACCGCAGTCCAGCCGATGCCGGCTGCTTCGGCGACCGCCCTGGAGGCGGATGACGCCCTCTTGCTGTCCAACACCCCGCGCCGCGGCGGCTTCGCCTGGGAGGCCGTGAAGACCCTGATCGCCGTCGCCGTCTTCGCCGCGATGCTGCTGCCGGTGGCTTTCCCGTCGAAGGCGAGCCCGCAGGGCCGGCTTCAGCAGGCATCCTCGGAGGACATGGCGCCGCCCGCCGTCAAGGCCGTGGCGAAGGTCGACGGACAGAAGGCCGTCCGCAAGCCGGTGACGAGCAACTGAATTCCTGAAAGCGCGCCGTTCATGCGCGAAAGGCGTCCGGTGTTGCCATCGGACGCCTTCGTCGTTCTTTGACGGACCGGTGCCGCTCAGAGCGGGCGGGCACCAGTGCGGATGATGGTGCCGACATGCCCGCCGCGCAGCGCGGCGGTCAGGCGGCCCGGAACCAGCCCGTTGACGACCTGCACGCGCTCCAGGTGGCGGGCGTTCGCCATCACCTCCAGCAGCGCACCGTCCAGCGGCAACGTGCCGCCCTGCTTCGCCAATTCGGTGGCGGTGGTCTCACGCAGCAGCTCTGCCGTGCCGCCCTCGGGGCCGTTCGGGTCGGCGCTGTAGATGCCGTCCACATCCTCCACGATGGTCAGCCCGGCGGCGCCCAGGGCGTCGGCCAGCAGGAATGCGCCGGTGTCGGCCCGATGCTGCGGGATGCGCGAGCCGGGGAACTCGTGGTGATGGTAGGGCGGGAAGGCGCTGCCCACCACGGCGCGGGCGGCCGACAGATGAACCGCCAACTGGTTCGCGATGGTGCCGTGCTCGACGTAGGACACGCCGTCCGGCGAGAGCAGCGCGGCCAGGATGTGGCCGTTCTGCCCGGCCTCGGTCGCGGCGAGCGGGGCGAGCGAGCCGACCGGCAGGCCGAGATCCAGCCCGACGCTGTAGAGATGGCGGGCGCGGATGCCGGCGCCGGTCAGAATCAGCAGCCGGTGCTCCGGCAGGATGCTCCGGATCTCCTCGACGATTGGCAGGATCGCCTCGTGGCCGCGGTCCATGATCGACCGCCCGCCGATCTTCACGACCTGGAGCCAGGGCAGCAGGCGGATCGGGCAGACGCCGGCGACCGGGGCGGTCAGGCTGCCGTCGAGAAGGGTCTGGCGCGCGAGCGGCGAGGCCACATGCTTGATGTTGTTGGCATGCTTCTTGTGCTGGGTGTCGGACATGGCGTGTGGTCCTTCAGCGCGCGGTGATGATGGTGCCGACATGCTCGCCGGCGAGCGCGCGGGTCAGGTTGCCGGGGACGAGGCCGTTGACGACCTGCACCTCGCGGACGTGGCGGGCGTTCTTCAGCAGGTCGAGCACCGGGAACTCCAGGATCGAGTCCTGAAGCCCCTTCGCCTTCATCTCGTCCACCGAGATCCTCGGGATGAAGGTGGCGTTCCTGGAGGTCTTCGGGTTCCCGGTGTAGAGCCCGTTCTCGTCCTTCACGTAGATCATCGCCCTGCAGCCGAACTGTTCGGCCACCAGGAAGCAGCCGGCGTCGGTGCGGTAGGGCGGAATGACGCCCTCGGCGGCAGGGCGCATCCACAGCTTGTAGGGCGGCATGCCGCTGAAGACGACGGCGTTCACTTCGGCCAGGAATAACGGTACCGACGACAAGCCGGCGCCGTCCACCGCGGAGATGCCATGCTTGGCGAGGAGCTGGCCGAGCATCGCGGCGTTCTGGTCGGCGACCGAGCCGCCGAGCTGCGAGAGCAGGCCGGCCGGCAGGTTCAGTCCCGCCGCGATCGAGTAGATGTGGCGGGCGCGGGTTCCGGCGCCGGTTCCGATCAGCAGCTTGTGCTCCTTGCGGGCGGCGACGATCTCGTCGACCAGCGGGTAGACGGCGGCGCGGCCGCGGTCGATGACGCTCTGCCCGCCGATCTTGAGCACCGTCGCGTTCGGCAGGATGCGGAAATCCGCCGCGACGTCCGCCGCCGCCAGAAGCTGCGCGTCGGTCAGCGACCGCTGCATGAGGAGCGCTTCAAGCTCCGCTGTCGTGCTGGTCATGAGGGGCTGTTCCCTTTCGGTTCGAAGGCATGTCGGTGGGGGCCGTTTCCTCCCGGTCCGGTCCGAGGGAAAGGCATCCGGCGGAATCAGTGGCAAGCGGGTGTGGCCCCGCCTTGTCGATCCCGCAAAACGGCGTTTCAAAGGCTAGGCCTTGTATCAGGCGTTGACGGAACCGTGATCTCTTCCCGTGTAAGCGTCAACCCGGAAATTAAAAAATATTGTTGTTTTTCATGGCGTTATGAAGGTGGCGGTGATAACGCCGCTTCTGCCGTCTGCTCCGTCCGCCGGGGTGTTGCGTGTGGTCCCGGCGGTGCATGGTGGAAAAGGAGCCGGCTACAGGGTGATGAAGGCGATGTAGGACTCGCTGCCGGCCATGCCGGTGGTGACGGTCATGGCGCTCACGGCCATACCGGTGAAGGTCATGCTGGCGTCGATGGTGCCGTTGCCGTCGATGTCGCAGCGGACGGTGGCGCCCTTGTAGCCTTCGGCGCCGCCCATCTCCTCCCAGGTCAGCCGGGACTGTCCGGGCACGAATCCCCAGAGGGTCGCCCACTCGCCGCGTTCCAGATCGACGATGGTGGACCAAGTGACCTCGCCCCCACGCCCATCCACGAAGAAGGTGTCGTGGCCCGGCCCGCCGATCAGCCAGTTGGAGCCGGAGCCGCCGTCCAGCACGTCGTCACCGGCCCCACCCGCCGCCGCGTCGTCGCCGCCCATCAGGTTGATGAAGTCGTTGCCGTCCGACCCGCCGACCACCTCGTCCTCGGCGGTTCCCAGGAAGCTCCACTGCAGGGTGGTGACCGGCCCCTCGTAGGCGTAGGCCGCTACCCTCGTCTGCACACCGTCCACGATCCGGCTGAAAGGCACGGAGGGCCGCGCCGGAACCGGGTCGGGAAGCGGCGCCGAAACCGACGGGGCGGCCGGCGACGGCGTCGGAGAGCTGTCTCTTATACACATCTGACGCTGCCGACGATTATACGCGAG
>NZ_JAUQTX010000105.1:0-20866 GCF_059803775.1 Azospirillum sp. UFLA03-27
GGGTTAGGGAGGGGGCAAGAGCCCGCACAAAAACTACGATGCAAGGGAGGGGGAAAACCGCCATGAACCGCCATCTCGCCGCCGCGGCGCTCCTGGCCGCGCTCTCCAGCCCGGCTTATGCCGGTCCGCCGGACCCCGCCGACCCGCTGGCCTCCGTCATGTGGGACGTGCTGCGGCCGGAGCTGTTCGGAACGGCCCCCGTTCAATTCGACCACCGCGTGACCGTCACCGCCCCCGACAACGCCGAGAACGCCGCCGCCGTCCCGGTGATGGCCGACGCCACCGCCCTGGGCGCGGTGGAGGAGATGGTGCTGTTCGCCGACCTCAACCCTTTCCCGGTCATCCTGCGCTTCCAGCCGCTGGCGGCGAAGCCGGTGATCGCCACGCGCTTCAAGGTGCAGCAGGCCACACCGCTGCGCGCCGCCGCGCGCACGCCGGACGGCGTCTGGCACATCGGCGGAAAGCTGCTCGACGCGGCGGGCGGTGGCTGCACCGCGCCGCCCGCGACCTACGCCGCCGCCGACTGGGCCGACCATGTCGGCGAGGTGCAGGGGCGCGCCTGGGCGCCTGTCGGTGAGGACAAGGCGACGCGCGTCCGCTTTCTCGTCCGTCACCCCATGGACACCGGTCTGGTCGCCGGCATCCCCGCCTACTTCATCGAGGCGCTGACCCTGCGCGACGCCGACGGGCGGGCGCTGGCCCGGCTGCAGACGGCAGAGCCGCTGTCCGAGAACCCCGTCTTCACGCTGGAAGTACAGCCCGCAGCCGGCGCGCGCAGCCTGACGCTCGACGGGCGCGACAACCAGGGCGGCGAGGTCAAGGCGGCCATCCCGCTTCCCTGGATCCAAGGAGCGCTGCCATGAGAGCGCTTGTCGCCCTTCTCCTGCTGGTCGTCTCCGCCGCGCCCGGCTGGGCCGCCGGCCCGCTGACCTACAATCTGAAGCCCGTCGCCATCGCGCCGGACACCTGGGTCTTCGAGGGAACGCGGGAGCATTTCACCCGCGGCAACGGCGGCAACATTCTCAACCCCGGCTTCATCGTGACCGACGATGGGGTGATCGTGATCCAGACCGGCCCGTCGCGCCGCTTCGGCGAGGAGATGCGTGCGGCCATCGCCACGGTCACCAACAAGCCGATCCGCAAGGTCTTCGTCAGCAACCTGCACCCCGACTATTGGCTGGGCAACCGCGCCTTCGCCGACGTGCCCATCGCCGCACTTCCCGGCACCATCGAGGGCATCAAGGCCGAGGGGCAGGGGATGACTGAGAACATGTACCGCCTCGTCGGCGACTGGATGCGCGGCACCGAGCCGCTGGTCCCGACCGAGACGGTCTACGGCTCCACCGTCGTCTTCGGCGCGCACCGGCTGCGGCTGATTCCGCTGGAGGGGCACACCGCCGCCGATCTCGCCATCCTGGACGAAACGACGGGCGTGCTGTTCGCCGGTGGAGTCGTCTTCTCCGACCGGACGCCGACGACGCCCCACGCCGACATCGGCCAATGGCTGGCGGCGCTGGATGCCCTGGACGCGCTGGACGTGACGGTTCTGGTGCCCAACCACGGGCGCATCCGCACCGACAAGGCGGCCATCGCCCAGACCCGCGATTGGCTGAACTGGCTGGACCGTACGCTGCGCGAACGGGCGGAGGCCGGGGCCGACATGGCCGAACTGCTCGACGCGCCGATCCCCGAGCGCTTCGCCGGGATGGGGGTACTGCGCGAGGAGTACCGGCGCTCCGTCTCGCACCTCTGGCCGCGGATCGAGCAGGCCGTGTTGCCGCGGGTGAATTGAAGCCGTTCGCAATGAAACGGTTCTCGTCCTCCAGCAGAACGCTCCGCCCATCCTACTATTTGCCAATGGACCCCATCCGGGGCGCCGGTAAACTGCTTTACTGTCAAAAGGATAGGGGCTTCGCGAGACCGCGTCGCCCCGCGTCGAACCCCTGATTGTTCCGAAAAGAAGCCGAGGCCGGGCGGGCGAAGCAGGCGGGTTCCGCCAATTCGTCTGCGCATGATCTCTGCCCGCGACTCCGGCTGTCCATTCCCCTGGGAGGTATCCGCACCATGAAGCGTCTCTTCCGCACCTGCCTGCTTGCGAGCGCCATGGCCGCCGGCCTTGGCCTGAGCGGCCCCGCATTGGCCGCCGATGGGCCGAGCAACGACGACCTGCTGAACGACGCCAAATCGACGGGCGACGTCCTGACCTACGGCATGGGCCATCAGGCGCAGCGCTTCAGCCCGCTCGACAAGCTGAACCCGGACACGGTCAAGGGGCTGACCCCGGTGTGGTCCTTCTCCTTCGGCGGCGAGAAGCAGCGCGGGCAGGAGTCGCAGCCGATCATCCATGACGGCACGATCTACGTCACCGGCTCCTACTCGCGTCTCTATGCCGTGGACGTGAAGACCGGGCAGAAGAAGTGGCAGTACGACCACCGCCTGCCGGAAGGCATCATGCCCTGCTGCGACGTCGTGAACCGCGGCGCCGCGCTCTACAAGGACAAGATCTACTTCGCGACGCTGGACGCCCGTCTGGTCGCGCTGAACAAGGACACCGGCAAGGTCGTCTGGTCGAAGAAGATCGAAGACTACAAGGCCGGCTATTCGGCGACCGCCGCTCCGCTGATCGTCGATGGCAAGGTCATCACCGGCAATTCCGGCGGCGAGTTCGGCATCATCGGCATGGTCGAGGCGCGCGACGCCGAGACGGGCGAGCTGGTCTGGCAGCGCCCGACCATCGAGGGCAACATGGGCACCCTCAATGGCAAGGAATCGACCATGACCGGCGTCATGAACGCCAGCTGGTCGGGCGATCTCTACAAGACCGGCGGCGGCGCCACCTGGCTGGGCGGCACCTACGACCCGGAAACCAAGACGCTGTTCTTCGGCACCGGCAACCCGGCGCCCTGGAACTCGCACCTGCGTCCGGGCGACAACCTCTACACCTCCTCGACCCTGGCCATCGATCCGGCCAACGGCGACATCAAGTGGCACTACCAGACCACGCCGCACGACGGCTGGGACTTCGACGGCGTGAACGAGCTGGTGTCCTTCGACCTGAAGAAGGACGGCCAGACCATCAAGGCCGGTGCCAAGGCCGACCGCAACGGCTTCTTCTACGTGCTCGACCGCACCAACGGGAAGCTGCTGAGCGCCTCGCCCTTCGTGACCAAGATCACCTGGGCCAAGGAGATCGACGTGAAGACCGGGCGGCCGGTCTACAACGACGACAACCGTCCGGGCACCCCGGTCGGCGCTGAAAAGGGCACGTCGGTCTTCGCCGCCCCGGCCTTCCTCGGCGCCAAGAACTGGATGCCCATGGCCTACAGCCCGGCGACCGAGCTGTTCTACGTCCCGGCCAACGAGTGGGGCATGGACATCTGGAACGAGCCGATCACCTACAAGAAGGGTGCGGCCTATCTGGGCGCCGGCTTCACCATCAAGCCGCTGTATGATGACTACATCGGCGCGCTGCGCGCCATCGATCCGAAGACCGGCAAGATCGTCTGGGAATACAAGAACCCGGCGCCGCTGTGGGGCGGCGTGCTGACCACCGGCGGCAACCTCGTCTTCACCGGCACGCCGGAAGGCTATCTGAAGGCGTTCGACGCCAAGTCCGGCAAGGAGGTCTGGAAGTTCAACACCGGCTCCGGCGTCGTCGGCTCCCCGGTCACCTGGGAACAGGACGGCGAGCAGTATGTGGCCGTGGTTTCCGGCTGGGGCGGTGCGGTGCCGCTGTGGGGCGGCGATGTCGCCAAGCTGGTCAAGGACATCAACCAGGGCGGCTCGCTCTGGGTCTTCAAGCTGCCGAAGGCCTGACGGGGAAACCCCGTGCCGTGACCGGACCACGAAAGGGCGGCCCGAAAGCTTCGGGCCGTCTTTTCTTGCGAACCGCTTGCAAGAGGATTTGGGCATGGATTTGAAACGGAATTACCTGCGATCGGCTGTTTTGGGGAATACCCGTTCCCGTCCTTGCGCATTCTTGAACAGTCCGGCATGATCGCACCCGGAAACGCCCCGAAACGATGAGCGTGGGAACCACGCCATGAGCCGAATTCTGATTGCGGACGATCATCCGCTGGTGCGCGACGCCCTGCGCAGCGCCGTCCTCTATTCCTGCCAGGCGCAGGAGATCCACGAGGCCGGTTGCCTGGACGAGACCATCTCCATCCTCGATTCCATGCACGGCGGCAAGGGGGAGCCGGACCTCGTCCTGCTCGACCTCAACATGCCGGGCATGAACGGTCTGACCGGGCTGATCGCCCTGCGCCGCCGCTTCCCGGCCATCCCCGTCGCCGTCGTCTCGGCGCACGAGGACCGCAAGGTGATGCTGGAGGCGGTGCGCTGCGGCGCCGCCGGCTTCATCCCCAAATCGACGCCGCGGGACGCCATCGCCGGCGCGTTGCGCCAGATCCTGGCCGGGGAGGTCTATCTGCCCGCCTCGGTCGAGGAGGGCGCCGCGGCGGAGGACGAGGAAACGGCGGAGATCGCCCGCCGCCTGTCGACCCTGACCGCACAGCAACTCCGCGTTCTGGAGATGCTGGGCACCGGCAAGCTGAACAAGGAAATCGCCTATGAGCTGAGCATCACGGAAACCACCGTGAAGGCCCATGTCTCGGCGATCCTGCAAAAGCTGAAGGTCTACAGCCGCACCCAGGCCGTGGTCTTCGCCAACCGGCTGCAACTGGAAAAGGCCCGCTTCGGCATCTGAGGTTCCCTCTCCCGTCCCGGGAGAGGGAAGGGGCCCGCGCGAAGCGTGGGAAGGGTGAGGGTACCGCCAAGGATCGGTGGCTTGATCCTCGCACGACCCTCACCCACCCACGGCGTGGGCACCCTCTCCCGGGGCGGGAGAGGGATGGAGCGCCAACGGCGATAGCCCCGCGGGGGTTTGCCTAACGGTTCCGCATCCGCCGCGCGTCCGCGGCGGCGCGCGCCGCCTCCTGTCCCGGATCGCCCCGCCCGAAGCCGAGCGGCACCGGCCCGTCGAGCCAGCCGAAGCCGTCCAGGCTGTGGCCGTCGAACTCCACCCAATCTGACCAGTCCTTGTCCTTGCTGCGCCGCTTCGCCTCCGCCTTGCGCACGGCGCGCCGGGCCTCCAGGCCGGGGTCGCGCCGCCCGAGCTGCTCGTCGCGCGTCGTCCGTTCGATGATGACGATGGAGGACCCGGTGGCGGAATCGCCGATGATCGCCAGATCGCGCGTCCGGTCGGCGTGGTTGGGGCCGGGACCGTGCTGGTCGAGGATCACGATCTCCCCGCCGCGCGCCGCGCCGGACAGGAGCGCCAGGCCGGCGCCCAGCAAAATCAGGGGAAGGAACAGGGTGCGCATCGTCGTCTCCGCCGGTTTCGTCGCAGCGGGCCAGACTGCGCCCGGCGGACGGCCGCGGGTGTGAGCCGCTTCACAGTTTCGACGAAAGAGTCAGGCGAGCAGTCGGAAGGCCGGGTCGGGTCGGGCCAACAGCTCCGCCCGCACGCGCTCGACCAGCGCGTCGTCGCGCAGCGCGCGCGGCGTGCCGAGCGGCACCTCCGCCACCACCCGCGTCGGGCCGGGGGCCATCACCAGGATGCGGTCGGCCAGTTGGATCGCTTCGCGCAGATTGTGGGTGACGAACAGCACTGTGGCCGGGGACCGTTCCAGCATGGTGGCGAGGAGTCTGCGCATCCGCTGCGCCGTCGGTTCGTCCAGCGAGACGAAGGGCTCGTCCATCAGCAGCAGGCCCGGTTCCACCGCGAAGGCGCGGGCGAGCGCCACCCGCCGCGCCATGCCGCCGGACAGGCGGGCCGGATATTCGTCGGCCACCGCCTCCAGCCCCATGGCGGTCAGCCAGCGCTCTACCGTGCCGTCGCTCCGCCGCGCCTTGGGCAGCACCAGCGCCACATTCTGGCGCACCGTGCGCCAGGGCAGCAGGCGGGGCGTCTGGAAGACGCAGCCAAGCACCGGCTCCGGCCCGCCGAAGTCGAGCGTTCCGTCGAAATCACGGTCTAGCCCGGCGGCGATGGTCAGCGCGGTGGTCTTGCCGCAGCCGGACGGGCCGACCAGCGCCAGGAACTCCCCCGGCGCGGCCGTCAGCGACAGGCCGCGGATGACTTCCCGCCCGGCGAAGCGCTTGGAGCGGATCTCAAGCCTCAGCGCGCACCGGCCGCCAGCGGGTGAGCCGCTGCTCGACGGGTTGCAGGACGCAGAGTTCAAGGAGTTGGACGACGGCCACGAAGGCGACGGTGTACGCAAGAATGCCGGCCACATCGAACATCTGAAAGTAGAGGTGGATCTGGAATCCCACGCCGTCGCTGCGGCCCAGAAGCTCGACCACCAGCACGATCTTCCAGATCAGCGCAAGGCCGGACCGCGCCGCCGCGGCGAAGTAAGGGGTGAGCTGGGGCAGCAGCACATGGCGCAGCACGTCCGACCGCGCCATGCGGAAGGTCCGCGCCATCTCGACATACTGCTCGTCGATGGCGCGCGTCCCTTCGCGCAGGACGACCACGACGTTGGGGATCTTGTTGACGGCGACCGCGCCGACCGCCGCCGCCTCGGTCAGGCCGAACCAGACATAGGCGAGCACGATGACGACCAGCGCCGGGATGTTCAGGAACACGGTCAGCCACAGACCGAACAGACGATCGGCGGTGGCCGAGCGGCCGAGCAGGATGCCCAGCGCCGACCCGATGGACATGGCGATGGCGAAGGCCGCGGCCATGCGCGCCAGCGTGATCCCCAGATGATGGAACAGCACGCCGTCCGCCGCCTCGCGGACCAGCACGGACAGCACGGCGGCGGGTCCGGGCAGGCTGCGGCTGGCCGCCAGTTCGGCGGCGACGGCCCACAGCCCGACCAGCAGAGCCAGCGACAGGACCGGGGCCAGCCGCCGCCACCGCATCAGAAGCGGACCCCCGGCCAGAAGGTGCCGTCCGGCAGGGCCATGGCGTTGCCCACCAGCTCCCGCCCGCCGAGCTTGGCCATCAGCCCGTAGAGCCTGGCCGCGGCTTCCCGCTCCTCCTCCGTCCAGCGGTTCGGGATGCCGGCGCGGAACTGGTCGCGCAGCGCCGCCCAAGTGGCCTCGTCCTCCGCCTTCATCAGTGGGCGCAGCCGGTCCCACTCCGCGTCGGATTGCGCCATGATCGCCTTGGCCTTGCGCGAGGCGGCGACGAAGGCGTCGAGCGGCGCCGGGTTGGCCTTGGCCCAGCCCTCATGGAAGACGAAGCCGACCGCCGGCACCTGGGCCGTCAGGCCGAGGTCCCGCATCATTCCGTCCACCCCGATGACCGTCCGCATCCCCGCCGCCTGGAGCCGGGCGGCGTAGGGCCAGAAATTCAGCACGGCGTCCAGCTCCCCCGTCGTGGCCTTCTGGTTCAGCAGGGGCGGGGCGGCGAAGACCGGTGTCGCCGCGGCGTCGAGGTCGAGCGCGTAGCGGTCGCGGGCCAGCGCCTTCAGCAGCAGCCAGCTCTTGTCGATGGGGGTTCCGGCGACGCCGATGCGCCTGCCCTTCAGGTCGGCGACCGAGGCGATGGGGGAGGCCGCCGGCACCATCAGCGCGCCGACCGCCGCGGAATGGGGAATGAAGGTCAGGTCGGCCCCCGCCGCGCGCTGGCGGGCCACCCACAGCCAGTCGCTGGCGATCATGTCCACCGCGCCGCCCTGCAGGGCGATCTGCGCTGCCTGACCGCTCGCCAGTTCCATCAGCTTCAGCTCGAAGCCGGCGGTCTCGTCCAGCCGGTGGTGGCGGATGACGTCCAGTTCCCAAGCGACCGTGCCGAATTTCAGCACCCCGATGGTCACCGCGGGCCGGTCCGCCGCACGGGCCACGGAGGCGACGCAGACCAGCGCCAGGAGCAGGAACAGCCGGACGAGGGACATCAGGCGCATGGCACCGCCCCTGCGGCAAAAATTGCATTTGTGTGGAAGGTGGGCCGCGTCATGGTTGCGCGGTGGACAGGGCGGCGGATCGGCCACCGCCCGTGTCCCATCACAAGGAGGCGTCGAGGATGGAGAAAATCCTCACTCTCCTGATCCTGCTGCTTCGGGTGATCAAGGGCATCCTTGATCTCCTGAACCGCTAAGGATCGGGCCGGGAGGCAGGGGTGGCTAGACCCCTGCCTTCCTAGCCTGATGATGATGCGTCCTGCGGTCGTTTGCAAGGCAGGCCTCTGCGGTGCGGTGGCGCAGCGGAACGCGGGAATCCCACGATGGCGAACGCTGAGCTTAGGCCCCGCCCACCGGTCCCCGGTATTCGACTATCGGGCAACTTGACCCTGTCGGGCACGGGGGGATTTCGTGGATGCCGCAGAACAATGGGGGAGGGATGTGGTGCGCGCACGTTGGTTGAGCGCCGCCGGGCTGGCGCTGCTGCTGGCCGGGCCGGCGGGAGGCGCCGCAGCGGACGCGGTTCCGGTGCCCGACGGCTACCGGATGACCGAATACCGGTCGCCGACCCCGGCGTCGCTGCCCGGCGCGGAGACGGTGAACACAGCGCAGGCCCGTGCGCTGGTGGAGTCGGGTGCCGCTCTTCCCATCAACGTGATGAAACTGGACCGCAGCACGCTGCCCGGCGCCCCCTGGCTGGTGCCGAAGCCCTTTCCGCAGATCCCCGGCAGCGTCTGGCTTCCCAACGTCGGGCTTGGGACTCTGACGCCAGAGTTGGACGGTTATTTCCGGTCCAGCCTGGAGCGGCTGACCGGCGGCGACCGCGGGCGCGGCCTGCTGTTCTACTGTCTGGCGGATTGCTGGATGTCGTGGAACGCGGGCAAGCGCGCCCTGGCGATGGGCTACCGCCGCGTCCTCTGGTACCGCGACGGGGCGGACGGCTGGGCCGAGGCGGGCCTGCCGACCGAGGAGGGAAAGCCGGTTCCGGTCGCCGCACCGTAACCGGCTTTTCGATGCTTACTGCTTCAGCGACTTCAGGAAGGCGATCAGGTAGTCCTGCTCCGCCGGGTCGGTGATGGCGACGTGGCGCATGCGGGTGCCCGGGACGAAATTGTCGTTGCCGGCGATCCAATGGCGCAGGTTGTCTTCGGTCCAGGTGATGTTGGACGTCTTCAGCGCGTTGGAATAGTCGAAGCGCGGGATCGAGCCGGCCTTGCGCCCGACGACGTTGTACAGGCTCGGGCCGAAGGCGTTCTTGCTGGAATCCAGCGAGTGGCAGGCCGCGCACTGATGGAAGATCTGCTTGCCGGCGGCCTCCTCGGCCGTCTTGGGCTGCGGCCCGCTTTCGGCGTTGGCCGTGCCGGCGGCAAGCAGAAGGGCGGCGGCGATGACGAATCTGGAAACGGTCATGTGAGATGGCTCCCCAGCCAAAACTCCGCGGCGCCGGTCGCGGCGGCGGTCGATGCCGCGCATTTTAAGTGGCTGGGGCGGGCCGCCGAATTGGACTTTGGAACAAGCCCGCATACGCAATGAGGTTTTGAGGCGGTCCTGTTGCCTCACGCCCCGTACTGTTCGTCGGTTACCTTTTCCATCCAGTTGACGGCCTTGCCGTCCAACTGCTCCTGGATGGCGATGTGGGTCATGAACATGGTCGGCGACGCGCCGTGCCAATGCTTCTCGCCGGGCGGGAACCAGACGACGTCGCCGGGGCGGATCTCCTCGATGGGGCCGCCCTCGCGCTGGACCCGGCCGAAGCCGGCGGTGACGATCAGGGTCTGCCCCAGAGGGTGGGTGTGCCACGCCGTGCGGGCGCCGGGTTCGAAGGTGACGCTGGCCGCCGCGGTTCGGGCCGGGGCGTTGGCCTGAATTATGGGGTCGATGCGGACCATGCCGGTGAACCAGTCGGCCGGTCCGGTGACGGATGGCTGGGCGCCAACCCGAGTGATCTCCATGGTCGAATCCTCCGCTGTGGTCCCCAAGACCGGGGTTGCGTGACGGAAACAAGCGGGGAGGGCGGATGTGGCCTTGCGGCGGTCCGTGGAGCAGGCACAGGAGGGAAGATGGTGCGGGCGGTCGGACTCGAACCGACATATCCGTGAGGACGGCGGATTTTGAGTCCGCTGCGTCTACCAATTCCGCCACGCCCGCACGGTGCCTGCCGGACCCGGCGCTCGCGGCGACCGGTGCCCGCTATATAGAGGGGAAATCGCCCTGGGACAAAGTGTTTTGTGCGGATGCGTCGGCGTGTCTGGCCTAAGCCTGTGGGGCGCGCTAATCTCACCCGCATGATGAACCGCCTCCCCATCGACGATCCGCGCTACACCGCCGGGCTTCTGGCCATCGCCAGCGCCGGCGTGCTGGCCGCCGCGCTGTTTTTCCAGTTCGTGCTGGGCTACCAGCCCTGCGTCCTGTGCCTGTGGCAGCGCGTGCCCTACGGCGCGGTGATGGCCTTTGGCATCGTCACCCTGCTGTTCCGCCAATGGCGCGGGCTGGGCGACGCGCTGCTGGTGGCGAGCGGGCTGGCCCTGCTGGCCGGTGCGGGGATCGCCGCCTATCATGTGGGGGTGGAGCAGCATTGGTGGGCCGGCACCTCGGCCTGCGGCGCCGGCGGGCGGGCGCCCCAGACTCTGGAGGAATTGCGCGCCCAGGTGCTCGCTGCCCCGGTCACCCGCTGCGACGAAGTGGCGTGGTCGCTGTTCGGGATTTCGATGGCGGGCTACAACGTCGTGATTTCGCTGGCGCTGTCCGCCTTCGCCTTCGCGGCGGCCCGCGCCGCCTACATCCGGACCTCGGTTTCCAGGACCTTCGCATGACCCCGCTCGACACCGCTGCCGCTGTCCCGTCCGCCGCTGCCCCGTCCACCGGCGAGTCTCCCGCCCCCCGGCCCCGTCCGCGCGGGCGCTTGCCCGGCGACCCGACTCCGGAGCAACGGCTGGCGCGGATCGTGCGCGTGGACCATGCCGGCGAGTATGGGGCCAAGCGCATCTACGAAGGCCAGCTCTCCGTCATGGGCCGGGGACGGCACGCCAAGACCCTGCGCCACATGGCCGATCAGGAACTGGAGCATCTCCAGTATTTCGAGAAGCAGCTCGTCGCCCGTCAGGTGCGCCCGACCGTGCTGCAGCCGCTGTGGCACGTGGCCGGCTTCCTGCTGGGCGCCGGGACCGCGGTGATGGGCGAGCGGGCGGCCATGGCCTGCACCGTCGCCGTCGAGCAGGTCATCGACGGCCATTACGAGGCGCAGTTGAAGCACCTCGGCCCGGAGGAGGAGGAGTTGAAGACCTCCATTCTCAAATTCCAGGCGGAGGAGGTGGAGCACCGCGACATCGGCCTTCTCAACGGCGCGGAGCAGGCCCCGGCCTATCCGGTGCTGTCCGCCGCCATCAAGGCCGGCACCAAGGCGGTCATCTGGGTAGCCGAGCGGGTGTGACCGGGGGCGGCCGAGCGGACTCAAGCGGCCTTATCGTCCACTCCCGTTTCCGCCGGAATGGGGGACGGGGCGGGCGGAGTCCCGTAGATCTCGTCCTCGCTCCGCCCGCAGCCTTCGCAATAGCCATCCTCGCCGATGATGCAGATGCCCACGCAGGGGTTCTCGTCGTCCATACCCAAATCTTCCCCGGTCCAGCCTTTCCGATCGCGGCGTTTCTACATCGGATCGAGTTCGGTGTCCCAATAAAGAAAATCCCGCCAACTTTCGTGAAGGAAGTTTGGCGGGAATGCACGTCCGTTCTCTTGAAGCTGGTAGGCACTCGGCTGGAACGGGGGACTGAGGGGGATCATGCCGCAACTGTGCGGCAGCCTGTTTCCCTTCGCCAGATTGCAGGCCGAGCAGGAGGTGACGACGTTGTCCCAGGTGGTGCGCCCGCCGCGCGACCGTGGAATGACGTGGTCGAAGGTCAGTTCCTGTGTGGGGAAGTGGTGACCACAATACTGGCAGGCGAAGCGATCGCGCAGGAAAACGTTGAATCGGGTGAAGGCCGGCCGCCGCGTCGCCGGGATGAACTCCTTCAACGAAATGACGCTCGGCAGCTTGACCTCGAAGGTGGGGGAGCGGACGACGCGGTCATACTCGGAGATGATGTTCACCCGGTCCAGAAAGACGGCCTTCACCGCCTCCTGCCAGGACCAGAGCGACAGAGGGAAGTAGCTGAGCGGCCGGAAGTCGGCGTTCAGCACCAGGGCCGGACAGTGATCGGGTGGTGGAGCCAATGGCCACTCCCTTATCTGAGGCGTGTCTGGAACCTTTCTGGTGTTCCGCTCCCCCTTGCGGGATGACACGCCGCCGGGTGACCGGAACACCAGATACATAGTTGATTTGTGCTTCGAACTCAATATGTCGCGCCGCACTGCGTCATTTCTTCACGATCCTGTAACCCTTTCGATGGACCGGGTTCCGGCGTTTCCGGCAGGCCGACCGGAAACCTGTGACATTTGGTTGTGGTGCCTTGACCATGCATTTTCCGACATCGTGGTTACTGAGCGTTAACCATGCTCTGAGATGGTGACGGCGCCCGAGGGGGACGCTTTCAAAGGGAACATCCATGAGCGCCACGATCATCGACCTTGCCGAGAAACGCGCCGAGCGCGAGGAGCGCGACCGCCAGCGCCGCATCGACGCCTTCGACCGCGAACTGCGCCGCCGCCTCGCCATGTATCTGGAGGGCGAGGACATCCCGGTCGAACCGATCAAGGACAATCCCTACATCTGACCGCCCCCACATCTGACCGCCCGTTGCACTCCCACCCGTTGCGCCAGCGGTCCCGCATGCGGGCCGGGCGCGGTTGGGGTATAAGGCGGGAATGACCGACGTCGTCACCCGCTTCGCGCCGAGCCCGACCGGCCACCTCCATCTCGGGCACGCCCATTCCGCCCTGTTCGGCTGGATCACCGCCCGCAAGGCCGGGGGGCGTTTCCTGCTGCGCATCGAGGACATCGATCCGCAGCGCTGCCGTCCCGAGTTCGACCGCGACCTGCGCGAGGATCTGGCTTGGCTGGGCCTGACCTGGGAGGAGCCGGTGCGCCGCCAGTCGGAGCATCTGGATGATTACCGCGCCGCGCTGGCGCGGCTCGCCGATCTGGGCGCCGTCTATCCCTGCTTCTGCACCCGCAAGGACATCGCCGCGGAGATCGCCCGCGCCGGCCACGCGCCGCACGGTCCGGACGGTCCGCTCTATCCGGGCACCTGCCGCGGTCTGTCGGAGCCGGAGCGGCAGGACCGCATCGCCGCGGGGGCGGCCTATGCCGTGCGACTGGATGTGGGAAAGGCCATGGCGATGACCGGGCCGCTGCGCTGGCACGACCGGCGACGCGGCTGGCAGGACGCCATGCCGAGCCTCCTCGGCGACATCGTCCTGGCCCGCAAGGACGTCCCGACAAGCTATCATTTGGCGGTCACCCTGGACGATCACCTCCAGGGCGTGACGCTGGTTACGCGCGGGAGCGATCTCTTTTTCGCGACAAACGCGCATCGACTTCTTCAGGAACTCCTTCGAGTCGTCCCTCCTGATTACGATCATCACTCTCTGCTGGTGAATGAGCGGGGCGAGCGTCTTGCCAAGCGGGACAACGCCAAGACCTTGCGATCCCTTCGGGAATCAGGGCTGACGGCGGCGGCGGTCCGCGCCCAGGCCGGCTTTCCGGAAGAGTTATGATCTACCACCAAGTGTGTATTACAACGATGATCAAACTATCCGTTTGAGGCGGGTTGTCTGGAATCTTCTTCCTCTTGCACGTATCTTTTGAATCGCGACCGATTGTTTGCACCGCCCAATGGTTGGCGCCAAACGGTCGGTCGGCTTGCAATCCGAAGGAGGCAAGCAATGCGAGAGGAGGAGGCGGAGGACAACCCTTGTCCCGCCGACCCCGCCGGGCTGCGGCGGGTTTTTGACACGATCGGCGTGGCGATCGCCCTGCTCGATCGACAGGGACGCATTGCCGATCTCAACGCGGCGATGCTGCGCGCCATCGGATGTCCGCAAGCTCTGCTGATCGGGCAACCCATGGTTGGCGCGTTCGTCTGGGGCGGCCGGGAGGACGCGGCGGAGCGCTTCGCCCAGGCGATGGCCGCCGCGGGCCGGGGACTGGTCCAGGAACTGACCCTGACGGGTGACGGAAACTGGTTCGACATTGCGCTGACGCCGCTGACGGCGGAGCCCGGTGGCGAGCCCACGGGCATCGTCATGACCGCGGTGGACGCCAGCCGCCGCATGGGCGTGGAGGCACGGCTGCGTGGGCAGGAGGATTCCCTGCGCGCCGCGCGGGATGAGGTGGTGCGCGCCGGCCAAGCCAAAGTGCGGTTCCTGGCCGCCGCCAGCCACGACCTGCGCCAGCCCGCCCAGTCGCTGACCCTGTTCGGTGCGGTCCTGGCGGAACGGCTGTCCGGCCATCCGCAGTTGCCCTTGGTCCAGACGATGAACCGGGCGGTCGAGGCGATGCGCGGCCTGCTCGACGCGCTGCTGGACGTGGCCCGGCTCGACTCCGGGATCGTGTCGCCCGACATGGCGCCCTTCGCGGTGGCCGAGATGATGGAGCGGCTGGAGGCCGACTATGGTCCGCGCGCGACCGCCAAGGGGCTGAAGCTGCGGGTGCGCCCGCTCAAGGCGCAGGTCCGCAGCGACGCCACTCTGCTGGAACGGCTGCTGCGCCACCTGCTCGACAACGCGGTGCGCTACACGGCGTCGGGCGGTGTGCTTCTGGGCTGCCGGCGGCGCGGCATGATGCTGTGCATCGAGGTGGCGGATACGGGCGTCGGTATTCCCACCGACAAGCTCGACGAGATTTTCGAGGAGTTCGTCCAGCTCGGCAACGCCGAACGCGACCGCAGCCGCGGCCTCGGCCTCGGGCTGGCGGTGGTGAAGCGGCTGTCACGTCTGCTCGGCCTGCCGGTTCGCGTGCGGTCGCGTCCTGGGCGGGGCACATGCTTTACGGTGGAGGTTCCCTTGCACGCTTCCTGGAATCCCAACGGGACGGAACGCGCCATGCCGTCCCTGGACCGTCCCGGCGCGCTGGCCCTGATCATCGATGACGAGGAACTGATCCTGCAAAGCCTGCGGCTGGTGCTGGAACAGTGGGGATGGGACGTGCTGGCCGCCGCATCGGGGGAGGAGGCACTACGCCAACTCGACGGGGCGGAGCGGCTCCCCGACGTCATCATCGCCGACTACCGCCTGCGCTTTGGCCGGACGGGGGTGGACGCCATCCGCGACATCCACGCCTTCGCCGGCGACCTCATCCCGGCGATCCTGCTGACCGGCGACACCAGCCCCGACCGCATCCGCGAGGCCCGGCGCAGCGGCTTCACCGTCCTGCACAAGCCGGTCACCCTGTCCGAGCTGTCGTCCCACCTGGAGGAGGCGCGGGCGCGGGCCGCGGCGGAGTGACCGTGGCGATGGCTGCCGAGGCGGCGTCTACCGCCGAAGGCCGGTCACGATCTCCAGATAGTCCGGCTCATCCGGCGTCAGCCAGCCGTGACGGACCATGAAGTCGATGACGACGAGATTCACGTTGAACTTCCAGTCTTTCGTCGCACGCACCGACTCCGCGACGCGGTCCAGCGGCCACAGCTCGAAACGCTCGACCTCGCCGTCGGTGTTTTGCGGGACGAAATCCGCGTCGAGTTCCAGGTCGTAGAGGAACAGCGTGTCCTGCTTCAGCCCGGCTTCCGTCTCCATGCGGTAGGTGACGGCCCCGACGGGGACGGCGCGGGACGCCAGGGCGGCGTCGATCCCCGCCTCCTCCTGCGCTTCCTTGACGAGGTTCTCCGCCAGCGTCAGGCCGATCGGCTGGCCGCCGGCGATCATGTTGTCGAGCTTGCCCGGCGCCACCTCGCGGTCGCGGGCGCGGCGCCCGATCCACAGCGACAGGCCGCCGTCCGGCTGGCGGACGAAACCGTTGACGTGCAGCCCGTAGGCAGGAGTGCCGAACTGTGCCACCACCGCGCGGTCGATGCGCATCAGCGGCTCCGCTCCCCAGGCCGGCATGACCGGGTAGAACTCGCCGCGCAGGGCAGAGACCGCCCCCGTCTCGACGAGGAACTGGGCGGCGTGCGCCAGCACCGAGGATCGCGCCTCGAAATCGCGGACCTCCGGGGCCAGCGTCACCCGGTCGGCGGTGACGACGAAGCCGGGATCGACGCCGGGAAGCTGCTCGGCCAGCGCGTGGCGGATCCAGCCGAGGCGATGGCCTTCCAGCTCGAACGGACGGAAGCCGGAGAGGTCGTGCGCGTTGCACGCGCGGATGTGGTCGAGATAGCTCATGCGACTCCGTGTAGCCCCAGCGCCCCCCGCCGTGCAACCGTTCTTCCGCGAGCCGATTCCCAGCCGGCCGGAGGCGTTGCGAGCCGGTTGCAAAGGACGTGCTTGCGGCGTACACACACGACCTATCGGACTCGGGGGAACAAGGCGATGTCGGCGGCGTTCGGGGATTTTTCGGTTCTTGTGATCGAGGACGAGAGCTTCACCCGCATGGTGCTGGCGAAGATGCTGGCCACGCTGGGTTTCCGCTCCGTCCATCAGGCCGCCGACGGCGAGGCCGGGCTGGCCGCGGTGCAGGCGCACGAACCCGATCTGGTCGTCTGCGACGTGGAAATGCAGCCGATGGACGGGCTGGGGTTCCTGAAGGCCTTGCGGGCCAGCACGGACGCCCGCCACCGCGCGCTGCCGGTGGTCTTCATGACCAACCGCGCCGACCAGAGCCGCATGGACGAGGCCGCGGCCTTCGGCGCCGACACCTTCATCGTCAAGCCGGCCACGCCGGAGTCGTTGAAGGGGACGCTGGGCGCCAAGCTCGGCTGAGGACGCGAGGCGATCTGGGGCGGCCCCGTCGGTCACACTTTTTCCCCGACCTGTGGCAGGACTGCAAAAACGCGGCCAAGTGCTTGATTCCAGCCGCCTTCCGGATTCCCTACGGATTGTGCGCCGCAATGGCAAAGGCGGCTCACCCAAATTCTGCCTTGTTGATCTGCTGTGATGAGGCTCACCATCCTTCTTTGGAAGGTGTGGACCATGCCCGTCGCCCATGCGTTAATATCCTGAGGCAAGGCGGCGGCGATGGGCGTGGAAGCGGGTTGTTAAGGAATATCCGTCACGCTTGCTGTTAACCGTAGCGCCTTAGTTGGTTAAGGCGCGAGGATGCACTGGAGGTCGATGGGTGATCGGCAAGGTCCAGCGAGTCCCCGACAAACGGCATCCGGGCTGTGCTCCGGAAGCCGGTTGCAAGTCTCAGCCCGGCCGACCTTCGTTTTTCTTGCTGCCCGCTCCGCCGGTGCTTGCACCCCGGCCATTCCGGACAACCCGGCCGCGTGGTCTATTACAAATGACCGGTGTCTCCGGCCGCCTCTCTTTTCAGACTATCAAGGCTTTCCTCCTGGAAAGCTCTAGGTCGAGCATTACATTCAGTTTTGAAGCATTCGAGTTTAGCACTCCGAAGGGGGCGCTTCATTTGAAGGGCAACTGGATAAAAGGTCTGGCTTTCGACGGTGAGCGGGGGTGCCGCGGGACCGTTGTGTCCGTGACACCCCAGAGTTCGCACCTGCGGCAGGTGCCGCCCCCGCCGCCCGGGTCTCCCGGCGGCAGCCCCGACGCATCGGACTAAGAGACACGGAGAGCGGAATGTTCCCGGCCGACGAACTGTTCACGCGCTACACACAGTCCTATGAGGGGCGCCGTGAGGTCGAGATGAGCCTCACGGAATACCTCCAGGAATGCCGCGACGACCCGATGATGTATGCCTCCGCACCGGAGCGCATCCTCGCCGCCATCGGCGAACCGGAAATCGTCGACACCGCCAAGGACCCGCGCCTTGGCCGAATCTTCATGAACCGGACGATCAAGATCTATCCGGCCTTCGCCGACTTCTACGGCATGGAGGAGACGATCGAGCGGATCGTCGGCTTCTTCCGCCACGCCGCGCAGGGTCTGGAGGAGCGCAAGCAGATCCTCTACCTGCTGGGCCCGGTGGGCGGCGGCAAGTCGTCGCTGGCGGAGCGGCTGAAGTCGCTGATGGAGAAGTGCCCGGTCTATGTCCTGAAGGCCGGCAAGGAGATCAGCCCGGTCTTCGAAAGCCCGCTCGGCCTCTTCAACCCGGACGAGATGGGCGACCTGCTGGAGGACCGCTACGGCATCCCGCGCCGCCGCCTGACCGGCCTGATGAGCCCGTGGGCGGTGAAGCGGCTGGACGAGTTCGGCGGCGACATCTCCCGCTTCCGCGTCGTCAAGCTGCACCCCAGCAAGCTGCGCCAGATCTGCGTCACCAAGACGGAGCCGGGCGACGAGAACAACCAGGACATCTCCTCGCTGGTCGGCAAGGTCGACATCCGCAAGCTGGAGGTCTACAGCCAGAACGATCCCGACGCCTACAGCTTCTCCGGCGGCCTGAACCGGGCCAGCCAGGGCCTGCTGGAATTCGTCGAGATGTTCAAGGCCCCGATCAAGATGCTCCACCCGCTGCTGACGGCGACCCAGGAGGGCAACTACGTCGGTTCGGAGAACATCGGCGCCATCCCGTTCCAAGGCATCATCCTCGCCCACTCGAACGAGGCGGAGTGGCAGTCCTTCAAGAACAACAAGAACAACGAAGCCTTCATCGACCGCATCTGCGTCATCAAGGTCCCCTACTGCCTGCGCGTGCAGGAGGAGCAGCGGATCTACGACAAGCTGGTCAAGGGCTCCGACCTCGCGACCGCGCCCTGCGCGCCGTCGACCCTGGAGATGCTGGCGAAGTTCTCGGTGCTGTCGCGCATGCGCGACCATCCGAACTCCAGCCTCTACTCCAAGATGCGCGTCTATGACGGCGAGAGCATGAAGGAGACCGACCCCAAGGCCAAGTCCATGCAGGAATACCGCGACCAGGCGGGCGTGGACGAGGGCATGGACGGCATCTCCACCCGCTTCGCCTTCAAGGTTCTGGCCGCGACCTTCAACTACGACTCCAACGAGATCTCGGCCGATCCCGTCCACCTGATGTACATCCTGGAGCAGTCGATCAAGCGGGAGCAGTTCCCCGACGACACCGAGAAGAAATACATCGAGTTCATCAAGGCCGAGATGGCGCCGCGCTACGCGGAGTTCATCGGCAACGAGATCCAGAAGGCGTATCTGGAATCCTACAGCGACTATGGGCAGAACCTGTTCGACCGCTATGTGGATTACGCCGACGCGTGGATCGAGGACCAGGACTTCAAGGACCCGGACACCGGCCAGCTGATGAACCGCGAGCTTCTGAACCAGGAGCTGACCAAGATCGAGAAGCCCGCCGGGATTGCCAACCCGAAGGACTTCCGAAACGAGGTCGTCAAGTTCGCGTTGCGCGCGCGGGCGGCGAACGCCGGGCGCAACCCCTCCTGGACGTCCTACGAGAAAATCCGTGAGGTGATCGAGAAACGCATGTTCTCCCAGGTGGAGGATCTGCTTCCGGTCATCAGCTTCGGGTCCAAGAAGGACGGCGAAACCGAGAAGAAGCACAACGAGTTCGTGTCGCGCATGATGTCGCGCGGCTACACCGAGCGGCAGGTCCGCCGGTTGGTCGAGTGGTACATGCGCGTGAAGCAGGCCGGTTGACGGCCCGCTTCGCCACACGAGCGTGAACGGGTAGGAGGGGCTCCCCCTTGATGAACATCATCGACCGTCGCCTGAATCCGCAAGGCAAGAGCCTGGCCAACCGCCAGCGTTTCCTGCGCCGTGCCAAGGAGCAGGTGGTGAAGGCGGTGCGGGATGCCTCCGGCAAACGCGGCATCCAGGACATCGAAAACGGCGAGAAGGTGACCATCTCGACCGGCGGAGTGCGGGAGCCCTCCTTCCACCGCTCCGGCGCCGGCGGCGTGCGCGACTACGTCGTGCCGGGCAACAAGGAGTATGTGGAAGGAGACACCATCGCGCGGCCCGAGAGCGGCGGCGGTCGCGGCGGCAACGAAGGCAGTCCGGACGGGGAGGGCGACGACGATTTCCGCTTCGTCCTGTCCCGCGAGGAGTTCCTGGACATCTTCCTGGAGGACCTGGAGCTTCCCGACCTCGTCAAGCAGAAGGTCAAGCAGACGGAGTCCCACTCGCTGACGCGGGCGGGCTATTCGGTGACCGGCTCGCCGGCCAACCTGAACCTCGTCCGCACCATGCGCAACAGCCTCAGCCGGCGCATCGCGCTGAAGCGGCCCAAGCCGGCGGACATGCTGGAGTTGGAGGCGCTTCTGCGCGAGGCGGAGGACCGCGGCGAGGACCCTGAGAAGCTGCGGGAGATGCGCGACCAGTTGGAGCGGCACTATCTCCGCTCCAAGCGCATCCCCTTCATCGACCCGATCGACGTCCGCTACAACCGATTCGAGACGGTGCCGAAGCCCATCGCGCAGGCGGTCATGTTCTGCCTGATGGACGTGTCCGGCTCGATGACCGAGCATATGAAGGATCTCGCCAAGCGCTTCTTCATGCTGCTGTTCCTGTTCCTGAAGCGGCGCTACCGCTCGGTCGACATCGTCTTCATCCGCCACACCCATGAGGCCAAGGAGGTGGACGAGGACACGTTCTTCTACTCAACCGAGACCGGTGGCACCGTGGTCTCCACGGCGCTGGAGGAGATGCAGCGCATCGTCAAGGAGCGCTATCCGGAGAACGAGTGGAACATCTACGCCGCCCAGGCGTCGGACGGCGACAACATGTCGTCCGACAACGCGCGGTCGGCGGGTCTGCTGCGGGACGGCATCCTGCCGCTGTGCCAGTACTTCGCCTACATCGAGGTCGCGGCGGAGCACAACATGGGCCTGTCGGCGCTGGGCCGCGAGACGGAGCTGTGGCGGACCTACAAGACGGTCCAGGGGCCGGACCTGCCGATCGCCATGCGCCGCGTCCGCTCCCGCCGGGAGATCTTCCCGGTCTTCCGTGACCTGTTCGCCCGCGAGAAGGCGGGGGCGTAGGCGTCTCCTTGCTCCCACCCCAACCCTCCCCCGCTGACGCAGGGGAGGGGGCTTCGTTTCCCTCCCCTGCCTGTCTCTTATACACATCTGACGCTGCCGACGATTATACGC
>NZ_JAUQTX010000106.1:0-20614 GCF_059803775.1 Azospirillum sp. UFLA03-27
ACGAGATAGCTGTTATAGTCTCGTGGGCTCGGAGATGTGTATAAGAGACAGGGGCGATCCTGGGGGCGGTGCTGCTGCTCCACCTGCCGGAGTGGTTCCGCTTCCTGGAGCGCAGCTATCTGATCGTCTATGGGGTGGCGCTGCTCGCCACCATCGTGCTGGCCCCGCATGGGTTGACCGGCCTGCTCGATCGGCTGTTCCCGGCCCGCCCAGTGCTCTTGCCGAAGCCCAAAGCTCCGCCGGAAATGGCCATTCCGAATGGGCCTTTGCTGCGGGTGGACGGGTTGACCAAGGGCTTCGGAGGGGTGCGGGCGGTGGACGGCGTGTCGCTGACGCTGGAGGCCGGGACCATCACCGGGCTGATCGGCCCCAACGGCTCCGGCAAGACGACGCTGGTCAATCTGATCTCCGGCCTTGAGACGCCGGACGGCGGGCGGGTGCTGCTGGGCGGGACGGATCTCGCTGGAAAGCGGCCCGACCGCATCGCCCGCGCCGGGATCGCCCGCACCTTCCAGGCGGTCAGCCTGCCGGAGGGCGCCAGCGTCCTGGCCGCCGTGGCCGCGGCGCGGCTGGAGCGTGACGGCTCGATCGCCCAGGCCGAGGCCCATGCCCTGTGGGCGCTGGAGCGGCTGAGCGCGGCGGACCTCGCCGCCAAGCCCTGCGCCGGCTTGCCTGCGGCGCTGCGCCGCCGGGTGGAACTGGCTCGCGCGCTCGCCCGCCAGCCTGCCGTCCTGTTGCTCGACGAACCGGCGGCGGGGCTGACCGACGGGGAGAAGGCGGAACTGGCCGGTCACCTGCGCGCCATCGCCGCCACCGGCACCGCGCTTCTGGTGGTGGAGCACGACATGGGCTTCCTGCTGCCCCTCGCCGGTCATGTGTTGTGCCTGGACCAGGGGGGCCCGCTCTACGCCGGCCCGCCGGAGGGCGTGCGGAACGATCCTGCCGTGATCGCCGCCTATCTGGGGGAGGGGGCGTGATGAATGCACCCCTGCTGCATGTCGAAGGGCTGACCGCCGGCTATGGCGGGGCGGTGGCGGTGGACCGGCTGTCGCTGTCCGTGGCGGCGGGGGAGGCCGTGGCCTTGCTGGGCGCCAACGGGGCGGGCAAGTCGACGCTGCTCAAGGCCATCCTGGGCCTCGTCCCGGCGACCGGCGGGCGTGTCTGGCTGGCTGGGGAGGAGATCGGCACCCTCGCCCCGGAACGGCGGGTGCGTCGCGGGCTGGGCTATGTGCCGGAAGGGCGGCGCGTCTTCCCCGGCATGAGCGTGCGCGACAATCTGGAGGTGGCGAGCCGGCTGGGCCGGGCCGAGCGCGCCCGCGACCTGGAGCGCGCCTTCGCCCTGTTCCCAGCGCTGGAGGGCAAGGCGGAGGAACGGGCGTGGCGTCTGTCCGGCGGGCAGCAGCAGATGCTGGCGGTGGGCCGCGCGCTGATGGGCCGCCCGCGGGTCCTGCTGCTCGACGAGCCGTCGCTCGGCCTGTCGCCCAAGCTGGCGGGGGAGGTCTTCGCCGCCGTCCGCGCCATTGCCGCGACCGGAACGGCGGTTCTGGTCGCCGAGCAGAGCGCCGCCCGCGCCATGTCCGCCGCCGGGCGCGTTGTCCTGCTACGGCTCGGCCGGGCGGTGCATGACGGGCCGGTGGAAACCCTTCCGGCCGACGCGCTGCGGGACGCCTTTCTAGGCGGCTGATTTCAGTGCGGAGGGTGGCGCCGGACGCAATTCGGCATTGCGGCAACAGGCCGGGATCTTTGTCGTGACTTTCTCGTCTTGCGCTTGCCGATCCCAAACGGCGGGGCTAGCTTCCGGCGTCGCACCGCCCGTAAGGATTACCTCTGCCATGCTGGACAAAGCCGTCGCTGTTGCACTCTCCTCCCTTCTTCTGCTGGGCGCCGCCGCCGCCCACGCCGATGGGGCGCAGGTGGCGGAGCTGGTCCCCGTGAACCCGCCGACCATGTATTACCCGGCACCGTCCTCCGGACCCGCGCCGACGCCCCGCACCGTCGCTCCTTCGGCGCCGTCGGCTCCGGCCGCCGCCGATCCGAATGAAAAGACCGGGCCGGCCGAGCTTGAGGACGGCTGGGAAGGCGGCCCGTCGCGCGACCGGGATGGCAAGTTCGCCTATTGCGCCATCGAGGGCCGCTTCGACACCGGCCATGTCCTGATGATCGCGCGCAACGTCAAGGGCGAGGTCAACCTGGGCATGGGCATCCCGGGCGCCGAGTTGCCTAACGGCGAGCAGTGGAAGGTCAAGGTCGTGGTGGATGGCAAGCTGACGCGCGAACGGCGCGCGCTGGCGCCCAAGCCGGACATGCTGGTCATCCCCAACGGCAAGGACGAGGAGCTTTACACCGCCCTGATGAACGGCAAGGAGGTGGTCTTCGCCTCCGACGCCGACCGCATGGCCTTCGCGCTGAAGGGCACCAAGAAGGTGCTCACCGACCTGAAGACCTGCGTGGACAAGGCCGGCGCCGTTCCGCCCATCGACACCCGCACCAAGAAGGTCGCGACCCGCCCCGACGAACTGCCGGAAGGGCTGGCCGACCTGCTGAAGGCGGCCGGCGTGCGCGACGTCAAGCGCGTGTCGCTGGAAAACGTGCCGAAGGGCGAGCGTCCCGCCGACATGGCTTGGCGCATCGGCCCGATCGTCGGCGGCATCCGCGAGCGGATGGTGGAAGAAGGGTCCAAGCTGGAGGATCTGTCCGCCGGCTATGTCGACGCGATGAAGAAGCGCTGCGAGGGCGGCACGCCGACCGCGTCGCTGAGCGCCGTCGAGGACCTGCCCGGCCTGATGCTGCGCACCGGCTCGGTCGATTGCGCGCTGAAGGAGGGCAAGATGCACGTCTCGTTGACCTTCTTCCTGTCGCCCGGCCGCCTGTTCACCATCCTGTTCCACGAGGCGCAGGAGGCCGACATCGGGCTGGCCGACAAGGTGCGCGACAATCTGGCGGAGGTGCTGCGCCGCCTCGCCGTCAACCCGCCCGCCGCCCAGCCTTCGGCTCAGCCGTCCAGCGCCTCTCCGGCTGCGGCCCAGACGGGCAAGCCCTAAAGGGTTAGGGCCGCGCCGCGCGGTTGACGGCGCGGAGGCAGGGCACACATTGACCGGCATGCCGGATGACATGACGGGAATCCGGGGCGCCGCGGGGGAAGCGGCCGGCGCCCTGACCAGAGCACGAAACCCCGGCCGGCGGTTCCTCAGGGTGCTGACACGGCGGAGCCTGCGCGACAGCGTGCTGGGCGTGCTGATGCTCGCCGGGGCCATCGGCGCCGGGGTCGGGCTGGCCGTGGCCCTGCTGCACGAGGCCGTGGTCTGGACGCAGTCCTTCGTCTTCTCGGTGGAGCATGGGCAGGATCTGGGCGAGGCCGCGCTGGCCGACCCCTGGCGGACCCTGCTGGTCCCCGCAGTCGGCGGCCTGCTGCTCGGCGTGATGGTGAAGCTGGTGCGGCGCTGGCGCTCCAACGACATCGTCGACCCCGTCGAGGCGAACGCGCTCTACGGCGGCAAGATGTCCCTGATCGACAGCCTGCGCCTGACGCTCGCGACCCTGCTGTCCAACGGCTCCGGTGCGTCGGTGGGGATGGAGGCGGCCTACACCCAGGCGGGGGCGGGCATCGCTTCGACGCTCGGGCAGAAGCTCCGTCTGCGGCGGGCGGACCTGCGCACGCTGGTCGGCTGCGGGGCGGCGGCGGCCATTTCCGCCGCCTATGGCGCGCCGCTGGCTGGCGCCTTCTACGCTTTCGAGCTGGTCATGGGCGGCTACACCATCGCCACGCTGGCCCCGATCGGGGCAGCCTCGGTCGCCGCGGTGGCGGTGGCCCATTGGCTGACCGACCCGTCCCCGGCCCTGTTCTTCGGCCGCCCGGTGGCGGTGGAGGGCTGGGACTATGTCGCCTGCGGGGTCCTCGGCTTCCTGGCGGGCTGGCTCAGCATCCTCGCCATGCAGGCGGTGACGGTGGCCGAGCGGGGCTTCCGCGCCTTGCCCATCCCCGTCTGGGGGCGCCCGGCGCTGGGCGGCCTCGCCCTGGGCGCGCTGGCTCTGGCGGTGCCGCAGGTGCTGGGCGCCGGACCCGGCGCCGACCCGTCGCAATTGGCCCGCGGGCTGGAGGCCATGGCGGTCCTGCTGGTCGCCAAGATCGTCGCGTCGGCCCTGTCACTCGGTTCCGGGTTCCGCGGCGGTCTGTTCAGCGCCTCGCTGCTTCTCGGCGGGTTGTTCGGTGGCCTGGCCTATGGGGTGGTCGAGCTGCTGGTGCCGGGGCTGGGGCTCGACCGGATGCTGCTGGTGCTGGCCGGAATGGGTGCGGTGGCGGCGGGCATCATCGGCGCGCCGGTCACCATGGTGCTTCTGGTGCTGGAGGCGACGCAGGACTTCTGGGCGGCGTCCGGCGTGCTGATCGGCGTGGTGGTGTCGACCACCGTGGTCCGGCAGGCCTTCGGCTACTCCTTCGCGACGTGGCGCTTCCACCTGCGCGGCGTGCCGATCCGCGGCGCCTACGACGTCGGCTGGGTGTCGGAGCTGACGGCGATGCGGCTGATGCGCGGCGACGTGAAGACGATCCTGACCACCCAGACCCTGGACACGCTGCGCCGCCTGCACCCGCTGGGCGCCGCCAAGACCGTCTTCGCGGTGGAGCCGGACGGCTCCTACGCCGGCATCATCGACATGGGCGCCGTGCACGACCCGTCGCTCGGTGACGAGGACGCGAAGACGCCGGTGGGCGAGCTGGCCAAGCACGCCGACGACTTCCTGCGGCCGGGCGACGACGTGCGCAGCGTGCTCCAGCGCTTCTGCAGCGCCGAGGTGGAGGCCCTGCCGGTCGTGACGTCGTCCACCGACCGCCGGATCGTCGGCTACGTCACCGAGGCTTACGCCCTGCGCCGCTACAGCCAGGAGCTGGAGCGGCAGCGCGGCGAGGAGCTGGGCGAACGCAGCCTGTACGGGCGGGACTGACCGCCCGTTCGGTGGCGGTGACGGTCAGTACACCTCCGGCACCCAGTTCTGCTTCGACTTCTTCGGCCGCTTGTAGCCGTCGTCGCTCTGCCGCGGCGGCAGGTCCAGCTCGACCGGGGCAATATCCTGATAGGGGATCTGTTGCAGCAGATGGCTGATGCAGTTCAGCCGCGCCTTCTTCTTGTCGTCGGCGTCGACGATGTACCAGGGCGTCAGCTTCTTGTCGGTGTGCTCCAGCATGGCGTCCTTGGCCTTGGAATACTCGACCCAGTGCTTGCGCGATTCGAGGTCCATCGGGCTGAGCTTCCAGCGCTTGATCGGGTTGCGCATCCGCTCGGTGAAGCGCTTCTCCTGCTCCTCGTCGCTGACCGAGAACCAGTACTTGATCAGGATGATGCCCGACTGGACCAGCATCTCCTCGAACAATGGGCAGGCGCGCAGGAACTCCTGGTACTCCGCGTCGGTGCAGAAGCCCATGACATGCTCGACGCCGGCGCGGTTGTACCAGCTGCGGTCGAACAGGACGATCTCACCCTTGGCGGGAAGCTGCGCCACGTAGCGCTGGAAGTACCATTGCCCGCGCTCCTTCTCGGTCGGCGTGCCGAGCGCCACGATCCGGCAGACGCGGGGGTTGAGGCTCTCGGTGATGCGCTTGATGACGCCGCCCTTGCCGGCGGCGTCGCGCCCCTCGAACAGCACGCAGACCTTCAGGCCGTTGACCCGCACCCATTCCTGCAGCTTGATCAGCTCGAACTGCAGCCGGGCCAGTTCGTCGATGTACTTGACCTTCTTGCCGCCCTTCGACGGCTTGCCGCCGCCCAGCTCGCGCCAGTGGGATTCGATGGCCGCGACCTCCTTGGCGTCGCGCAGCACCTCGCCGCCGGTGGCCGGCACCCCGAGGCCGAGGTCCTTCAGCTTCAGCGCCTTGCGCTTCTTCCGCGGCTTTTCCTCCGCCCCGGCCCCGGCACCCGTCTTGACCTCGTCCATCGAACGCACCCTGCTTATTGTTTTACCCGCCAACCAACGCTAGGAGATGCCGGCGCGTCAGGCAACCGCCTGCGCGCTCACCGCGACGAAGTGACCGGGGGCAGGGGCCTGTTTTCAGTCCTTCCCGTTGCCGTCGAAGGTCAGATGCACGCCCAGAACCTCCGCGGCGATCCGGGCGACGGTCAGGTCGATGGGCGGCGGCGCGACGTTGACGCCGCGGCTCAGCGCCTCCGTCACGATCTCCATCACCTTCAGGCGGGCGTGCCATTTCGAGTTGGCGGGAACCGCCTGCCAGGGCGCCGTCTCGGTCGAGGTCTTCTCGAACATCGCCTCGATGGCCTTGCTGTAGTCGTCCCAGCGGGCGCGGTTGCGCAGATCCTCCTCGGTCAGCTTCCAGCGCTTGTAGGGGTTGCTCAGCCGCTCGCGGAAGCGGTTGAGCTGCTCGTCGGGCGTGATGTGCATGAAGATCTTGATGATGCGGACCCCGTCGTCGGTCAGCATCTTTTCGAACTGGTTGATCTCGTCGTAGGCGCGCTTCCACTGCTCCTTGTCGGCGAAGCCCTCCACCCGCTCCACCAGCACGCGGCCGTACCAGGAGCGGTCGAAGATGGCGAAGGTGCCGGGGGCGGGCAGCTTGGTCCAGAAGCGGTAGAGGTAGTGCTTGCCCTGCTCGTCCGCCGTCGGGGCGCCGATCGGCCAGACGTGGAAGCCGCGGGGGTCGAGCGGTTCGGTCAGGCGGCGGATGCAGCCGCCCTTGCCGGCGGCGTCCCAACCCTCGAACACCAGGATGGCGCGGCGCTTCTCGTGCCAGTAGGTCTGCTGGATGTGCAGCAGGTCCTTCTGGAGTTTGGCGAGGCGGCGTTCGTAGTCGTCCTTGCTGCCGATGCCCTCCGCCGTCATATCGAGCTTGTCGAGACGGATCTTGCCGTTTCCGTTGCCCATGCACGCACCTTTCGAAATGTCTGGCCCAAGTTTCAGATTTCGGAACCTTCGCGCTTCGCAGGGGTTGAGCGCGTGCGCCCCGCAGGGCGCGCGTTGCAACCTCGCGATGGTCCTTCCGGTGATGGTCCTTCGGCCGGTGACGGTCTTCTGGACGATCCACGGGAGGCGCCACGCTTGTCAACCAGCGGCGACCGGCTGGCGTGCCGCTGCCGACCAGGAGGAATTCCCCGATGGCCACCGCCGGACCGCGCATCTACAACCTGTTTCCCACGCTCGTCGGCCCGATGCGCGACTGGGCCGGGCATCTGCCCCGCATCCAGGGGATGGGCTTCGACTGGCTGTTCCTGAATCCGATCCATTACCCGGGCTTCTCCGGCAGCCTCTACGCCGTGAAGGATTATTACCGGCTGCACGACCGCATCCAGGGCGGCGCGCCGGAGCATCCGGACGAGCTGCTGCGCGGCTTCATCGCCGAGGCGGGGCGGCACGGCCAGTCGGTGATGCTCGACCTCGTCATCAACCACACGGCCAAGGACGCGATCCTGGTCGGCGAGCATCCGGACTGGTACCGGCGCGACGCCAACGGCGACCTTTACAGCCCGCGGGCCGTCGACCCGGTGGACCCGTCGCGGGTCACTATCTGGGGCGACCTCGCTATGCTCGATTATGAGCGGGCCGATGTGCGGGCGGGGCTGACCGACTATTGGACGCGGTACCTGCGCCATTGCATCGGGCTGGGCGTGAAGGGCTTCCGCTGCGACGCCGCCTACCAGATCCCGGCGGAGGTGTGGAAGACGCTGATCGACCGCTCCCGCGCGGCCGATCCGAAGGTGAAGTTCTTCGCCGAGACGCTGGGTTGCACGGTGGAGCAGGTGCGCGACCTGTGCGGGGCGGGTTTCGACTTCCTGTTCAACAGCGCCAAATGGTGGGACTTCAAGTCCGACTGGCTGCTCGACCAGTATGACGAGTTCCGCTGGATCGCCCCCTCCATCGCCTTCCCGGAAAGCCACGACACCGACCGTCTGGCGGCCGAGGTCGGCAGCCAGGACACAGAGCGGCTGGCCGCCCAGCTGAAGATGCACTACCTGTTCGCCGCCTCCTTCTCGACCGGCGTGATGATGCCGGTGGGGTACGAGTACGGCTTCACCCGCAAGCTGGACGTGGTGAGCACCACGCCGGACGATTGGGAGGACCCGAAGCTCGACCTGACCGGCTTCATCGGGGCGGTCAATGCCATGAAGGCGGACAGCCCGGCGCTGAACGTCGAAGGGCCGCAGCGGCGCGTCACCTCTCCCCACAATCCGGTGATCGGGCTGATCCGCGACACCGGCGGCTGGGCCAACGGGAGCGGAGAGGGTTGCAACGTCCTGCTCATCAACCCGGACGAGAACCAGCCGCACGCCATCGACCCCGGCCCGCTGCTGGCCAGCAGCGGTGGCGGTTTCGCCGATTTCGAGGACGTGACCCCTGAGGCCGAGCCGCTGCCCTTCGAGCCGGGCCGCGATCTGCGCCTGCGCCCGCTGGAGATGCGCGTCTTCCGCGCCCGCCCGGCGCAGAGCCGCCCCATCGAGCTGAACCATCTGGGCGAGCGCGGGGCGGAGCATGACGCCGGCACCCGCGCCTGGATGGACGAGCTGGCCTCCCGCCGCGTCACCATCGAAAACGTCTATCCGGAGTTGGACGGCGGTCGTTTCCCGGTGAAGCGGGTGGTCGGCGACGTGATGGAGGTGTGGGCGGACATCTACACCGACGGCACCTTCGTCCTCGGTGCCGCCGTCACCTACCGCCCGGTCGACGAGGAGGAATGGCGCGAGGTGCCCATGACCTTCGTCGACAACGACCGCTGGGTGGGCAAGCTGCCGCTGACCCGCAACACGCGCTACCAATACAGCATCCTGGCGTGGCGCGACGTCTGGGAGAGCTGGCGCGCCGACTTCAAGAAGAAGCACGACGTCGGGATGGACGTGAGCCTGGAACTGATCGAAGGCCGCCGCTTCGTCGAGCACGCGGTCGGGCAGAATGAAGGAGAGGGCCGCGCCGCGCTGGAGCGGGTGGTGGAGCGGATGACCAGCCTCCATGGGCCGGAGCTGATCGCCTACGCCCTGTCGGACGAACCGCGCCACGCCATGGCGAAGTATGGCGAGCGGCAATATCTGTCCCGCTACGGCTGCGACCTGGAGGTCTATGTGGACCGCACCGCGGCCCGCTACTCCGCGTGGTTCGAGATCTTCCCGCGCTCGGCCTCGCCGGACCCGTCGCGGCCCGGTACCTTTGACGACGTGTCGACGATGCTGCCCTTCATCCGGGGCATGGGCTTCGACGTGCTGTACTTCCCGCCGATCCACCCGATCGGGCGCAGCTTCCGCAAGGGACGCAACAACACGCTGAACCCCGGCCCGAACGATCCCGGCGTACCCTACGCCATCGGCGCGACGGAGGGCGGGCACGCCGACATCGACCCGATGATCGGCGACTTCGACGGCTTCCGCCGTCTGGTCAAGGAGGCGCGGCGGCACGGCATCGAGATCGCTCTGGACTTCGCCGTCCAGTGCTCCCCCGACCATCCCTGGATCAAGTCGCATCCGCAATGGTTCTACTGGCGCCCCGACGGCACGATCCGCTACGCCGAGAACCCGCCGAAGAAGTACCAGGACATCGTCAACGTCAGCTTCTACCGCGAGGCCTATCCGGACCTGTGGTATGCGCTGCGCGACGTCGTGCTGTTCTGGTGCGACGAGGGGGTGCGCATCTTCCGCGTCGACAACCCGCACACCAAGCCCTTCCCCTTCTGGGAATGGATGATCCGCGAGGTGCAGGACCGCTTCCCCGACGCGCTGTTCCTGGCCGAGGCCTTCACCCGGCCCAAGCTGATGCGGCGGCTTGCGAAGATCGGCTTCACCCAGTCCTACAGCTACTTCACATGGCGTAACACCAAGGCGGAACTGACCGAGTATCTGACGGAGCTGACCCAGGGCGAGTCCAAGGACTACATGCAGCCCAACTTCTTCGCCAACACGCCGGACATCCTGCCGCCGATCCTGGTCCATGGCGGGCGGCCCGCCCACATGATGCGCGCCGTGCTGGCTGGCACCTTGTCGGGCGTCTACGGTCTCTACGCCCCGTATTTCGTCTGCGAAGCCGACCCCTATCCGGGCAAGGAGGAGTACAACCACTCCGAAAAATACGAGATCCGGCACTGGGACTGGAACAAGCCTGGCAACATCGTCGATTACGTCACCCGGCTGAACAAGATACGCGCGGAGAACCCGGCGCTCCATAAGTTCACGAACCTGAAATTCTACAACGCCTACGACGACAACATCCTGCTCTACGGCAAGATGACCGACAGCAAGGACAACGTCATCCTGATCGCGGTGAACCTCGACCCGCACAACGGCCATGGCGGCACCATCGAGGTTCCGCTGTGGGAACTGGGGCTGGACGACGGCGCCCATGTCCAGGTGGAGGATCTGTTCACCGGCCAGCGCTTCACCTGGATCGGCAAGTTCCAGCATGTCTGGCTCGATCCGCAGCAGAACCCGGCGGCGATCTGGCGCATCCGTCCGCCGGGGCGGTGACGGGAAGGGGGCGCGTAGAGCCCCCCTACACCACCAACCCACCGAAACGCTGGCGTTCCCGCCCAACCCAAGCTAGAACCGCGCCGGTCCGTGACGGTTCTTCCTTGTGAGGGACGGGTGCAGTACCGACTCGACGACGAGGCGTCCCTGTGTTCGATCGACATCCTGGCTCAGGCGGTCGAGCGCATCTGCGTCAAAGGCGTGCTGGAGTTGCGCATGCTGCGCAACGCGCTCCGCGAGGCGGCCACAAGCCCGACCCCCGACACGGTGAAGTTCGCCTTTGCCATGTTCTCGCGGGTGGACCGCGACTATCGCCGCCTGATCGCGCACGAGGCGCTGACCCTCGCGACCGAGCAACGGGGGCGTTACGCCGCCCCCCGGCCGCGGGCGGTGCGCCGCCCGCGGATGCTGTGATCGGCCACTGTTCTCAGGCCACCGCCGGTTCGAAATCCATGGCGGGTGACACCAGCCGTTCCACCGCCGGGCGGGCGAACAGATAGCCCTGCATCAGCGTGATCCCCAGATCGCGCAGCGCCTTTGCCTCGCCGGGCGTTTCGATGCCCTCGGCCACCGGGGTGATGCCGAGATCGCGGCACACGGTGAGGATCGCGCCGACGATGCTGCGGCGGGTGCGGTCGGTGTCGATCGAGCGTGTCAGTTCCATGTCCAGCTTGATGATGTCCGGCTGGAACTCGGCGAGCAGGTTCAGGCCGGAGTAGCCGGACCCGAAATCGTCGATGGCGGTGTGGAAGCCCTGGCGCTTGTATTCGGTGAAGATCGACTTCAGATGAGCGCCGTCGACGACCCGCTCATTCTCCGTCACCTCGAAGATGATGCGCTCCGGCGGGAAGCCGGTACGCTTGGCGGCGGCGAGCGTGGCGCGGATGCAGGCTTCGGGCTGATAGACGGCGTTGGGCAGGAAGTTGATCGACAGCCGGGTGTCGGGTTGCTGGTCCATGCCGAGGCTGGCGGCCAGCTCGATGGCCTTGACCCGACAGGCCTGGTCGAAGGCGTAGCGGTTGGCCTCGGTCACTTGGCCCAGCACCCAGCCGGCCCCCTGACCGTCAAGGCCACGCACCAGCGCCTCGTGCGCCCACGGACGCCCGCCGCCGCCGACATCGACGATCGGCTGGAAAGCCATGGTGAAATCGAACCCCAAACCCTCGGTGCATTGCCCGCCGCACCCGCCGACCCTGATCCGCTCCGCCGTCATGCCCGTTTCTTTCGTGGGGTGATTCTATGTTAATTCATTATAGCATCTATATTGTCTCAAATTTGTTCAACGCAAGGTGTGACATCGGGTCTGGAAATAGGGCCTATGACGTCGTTACTCCGTTCTTCGTTATTCCGCAGCGGCTTTACTATGCGTTTGGATCGTGGTCCATACGGACAGCGGGGTCGCCGGCATGTCGATGTGCTCGATTCCATAGTCGGAGAGCGCGTCCACCAGGGCGTTGATGACCGCGGGCGGTGCGCCGATGGCCCCGGCCTCGCCGGCGCCCTTCATGCCCAGCGCGTTGGTGGTGCTGGGCACGCAATTCAGCTTGATGCGGATGTCCGGCACATCCACCGCGCGCGGCATCTGGTAGTCCATGAAGGAGCCACTGAGCAGCTGGCCGCTGTCCGGGTCGAAGACCACCCGCTCCTGAAGCGCCTGCCCGATGCCCTGGGCGACGCCGCCATGGACCTGACCCATGACCAGCAGCGGGTTCACCACCGTGCCGAAATCGTCGACGACGGTGTAGCCGACGACCTCGACCACCCCGGTGTCGGGATCGACCTCGACCTCCGCCACATGGCAGCCGTTGGGGAAGGTGTTGGCCGGCGGGGTCCAGCGGGCCACCTCGGTGAAGGCGATGGGGTCTTGCGCGGCGGCTTTGGCGGCCACCTCCTTGAAGGAGACGCTGCGGTCGGTGCCGACGACGCTGAAGCGGCCCTCGACGAACTCAACGTCCACCGCGGCGGTCTCCAGCAGATCGGCGGCGACCTCGGTCGCCTTGGTCACCACGCGTGCCGCCCCCTCGGCCAGGGCCGCCCCGCCCACCGGGACGGAGCGGGAACCGCCGGTGCCGGCCCCCCAGGACACGCGGTCGGTGTCGCCCTGCACGACCTCCACATCCTCCGGCGGGACGCCCAGCCGGTCGGCGATGATCTGCTTGTAGGCGGTCTCGTGGCCCTGGCCGTTGGTCTGGGTGCCGATCATCAGGACGATGCGCCCGTCGCCGTTGACCTGCACCGTCGCCTGCTCCGCGCCGCCGCCCGCGCAGGCCTCGATGTAAGTGGCGATCCCGGCCCCGCGCAGCTTCCCGCGCGCCTTCGCCGCCGCCTTGCGGGCGGGCAGGCCGGCGTGGTCGGACAGCTCCAGCCCGTCGCGCAGATTCTGCTCGAACTCGCCGGTGTCGTAGGTCTGGCCCATCGGGGTGGCGTAGGGCATGGCGGCGGGCGGGATGAAGTTGCGCCGCCGGATCTCCGCCGGGCCGAGGCCGGTGACGCGCCCGGCATGGTCGATCAGCCGCTCCAGCAGATAGGCCGCCTCCGGACGACCGGCGCCGCGGTAGGCATCCACCGGCTGAGTGTTGGTGAAGACGCCCTTGACCCGCACATAAACCGCCGGCGTGGTGTAGGAGCCGACGAGCATCGCCGACCCGGCGTCGGTCGGGATGAAGGGGCCGTAGTTCGACAGGTAGGCCCCCAGGTTGGCGACGGTGTCCACCCGCAGCCCGAGGAAGCGCCCGTCGCCGTCCAGCGCCAGCCGGGCGCGGCTGACATGGTCGCGCCCGTGGTCGTCGCTGAGGAAGCCCTCCGTCCGCTCCGCCGCCCACTTCACCGGCCGGTTCAGGCGGCGCGCGGCGAACAGGCAAACCATGTATTCCGGGTAGTTGAACAGCTTCATGCCGAAGCCGCCGCCAACGTCGGTGGTGATGACGCGGAATTTCTCCTCCGGCAGGCCGAACAGTTGGGCGAACTGCTTGCGCAGCCCGTGCACGCCCTGGCTGGTGACGTAAATGACCAGCCGGCCGGTCTCCGCCTCCACCGCGGCGAGGCAAGCGCGGCCCTCCATCGGGTTGGCGACGACGCGGTTGTTGACGATCTCCAACTCCACCACGCGGGCGGCCTTGGCAATCGCCGACTCCACCGCCTCTTCCTGGCCCTGCTCCCAGTCGAAGCAGAGGTTGCCCGGCGCCTCGTCCCACACCTGCGGGCGGCCCGCTTCCAGAGCCTCCGCCGTGCCGGCGATGGCGGGCCGGTCGTCGTAATCGACCATCACCAACTCCGCAGCGTCGCGGGCGGCATCCAGCGTTTCGGCCACAACCGCGGCGACCGGATCGCCGACGTGACGCACGCGTCCCTTGGCCAGCGCCGGGCGGGGCGGGGCGACGTAGGGCGAGCCGTCGCGCTGGGTCAGCGCCGCGGCGCAGGGAATCGGCTGGACGCCGTCCGCCTCCAGGTCGGCGACTGTGAAGACGCCGAGCACCCCCGGCTGCGCCGCCGCCTCCGCCGCGTCGATCCCGCGGATGTCGGCGTGGGCGTGGGGGGAGCGCACGAAGACCGCGTAGGTCTGGCCGGGAAGCGACACGTCGTCGGTGTAGCGCCCGCCGCCGGTCAGCAGGCGCGCGTCTTCGGTGCGGGGGACCGGCTGGCCGATGCCGAACTTCATCATGGGGCGGGGTCTTTCCTGTTGCGCGGGCCTGTCGCGTGGAGAAACACCCGGAGAAGATAGGCGGAGCCTTGGCCGGCGAAAACCCTCGGTTGGGCATAAGCCGGCGGTGGCGTGGGGGCTCCGGGCCACCTATTCTTAGGCCATGTGCGGACGCATGATACTCGCCACGCCGGCCGTGGAGGTTCAGCGGCTGTTCGGCTTCCCCGAACTGCCGAACCTCCAGCCCCGCTGGAACGTGGCCCCCACCCAGCCGGTGCCCGCCGTGCGGCGGGAGGAGGATGGGCGCCATCTGGTGACCCTGCGCTGGGGCCTCGTGCCCTTCTGGGCGGACGACCCGTCCATCGGGGCGCGGCTGATCAACGCGCGCGGGGAGACGCTGGCCGAGAAGCCATCCTTCCGGGAGGCGTTCCGCAAGCGGCGCTGCCTGGTTCCCGTGGACGGTTTCTATGAGTGGAAGGCCGAGCGCAAGCGCAAGCAGGGCTACGCCATCCGCCGCCGCGACCGCGCGCCCTTCGCCTTCGCCGGCCTGTGGGAGCGCTGGAACGGCCCGAAGGGCGGCCCGGCCCCCGCGGAGCCCTTGGAGACGCTGACCATCGTCACCACCACGGCGAACGCGGTGCTGAAGCCGCTGCACGAGCGCATGCCGGTGATCCTCGACGAGACGAGCTGGGACCTGTGGCTGGACCCCGCCGCCCCGCTGCCGATGCTGGAGGGGCTTCTGAAGCCGGCGCCCGACGCGCTGCTGGAGGCCCATCCGGTGGGACCGCGCGTCAACAACGTGCGCAACGACGACGAGGCGTGCGCGGCTCCCTTGGACGATGCACCGCCCGATGACGCGCCGACCTTGTTCTGACTGGCTCGCTCCTTTGGTGGCGATTCTTCTCATCGGCTCAACCGGAACGGTGTATGCCCAGGGAGGGACGACCAAAGGCAAGGTCGCCAACACCCCCAATGAAACGTTAAAAGGACAGGGTGTCGCCATGGAGGGCGATACGCTGTCCATCAAGGGTGCACCGGTTCGCCTCATGGGGATCGACGCCCCCGACGTCGGGCAGAAATGCCGGAACCGTTACGGGCATGAGCTGGACTGCTTCCGCATCGCCACCGCGGTGCTGGCCAGCCTGATCAAGGACCAGGAGGTGACCTGCACCATCGCCGAACGCGACCGCAACGGCCAGCAACTGGGCGAATGCCGGGTTCTCGGCGTCGATCTGGGGGCGGCCATGGTGGCGCGCGGCTGGGCCTTCGCCTACCGCAGCCTGTCGCCGGCCTACGCCTCCAGCGAGGCCTTCGCGCAGAGCCGCCGGCTCGGCCTGTGGGCGGGGCAGGTGGAGAAGCCCTGGCAATGGCGGTCCCGCCAACAGCGGGAGCAGGCGCGGTAGGCCCAGCGATGCGGTTCGGCCATGTGGCCTCTGCCAACGGGGGAAGGGGGACTCGGCCTTTTTTTCGGTTCGCCCTCCTTGGGGGGCGTGATAGTGTTTCAGAGTGTTAACAAGTTATGAATCAAGCCGACCGGCCAGCGCCCCTCGGTGCCGAAGGCCGGAAGGACCCACCCACCGGCGCGGAAGAACGGGTCATGCGAGTCTACGCACGCCAGCTTTACGATCATCTCCCCTACCTGCGCCGCTACGCGCGTGCGCTGACCGGAGCGACCGAACGCGGTGACGATCTCGTGACGCGCTGCGTCGAGGTCGCCGTGATGGCCCCGTCCCGCTTCGGACTGGAAGCCGGGGCGCGGGTGCCGCTCTATGCCCTGCTGAATCTGCTGTTCGACGAGGACGGGGACGGGCTGCCGACCCCGTCGCCGCACCCCATCGAACGGGCGCTGGCGTCCCTGCCGGAAGGCGAGCGGCGCATGTATCTGCTGATCACGCTGGAGGGGCTGACGGTTCCCGAAGCCGCCCAGGTGCTGCAGATCCCCGCGCCGGAGGGTCAGGACCGGCTGACCGTCGCCCGCGACAAGGTGCGCAACGCCCTGACCCAGCGGGTCCTGGTGGTCGAGGACAACCCGATCCTGGCGATGGAGATCGGCTCGCTGGTCACCGACATGGGCCACGTCGTCTGCGGCACCGCCAACAACGAGCAGGAGGCCCTGGAACTGCTGGAGGCCGAGAAGCCGACGCTGGCCCTGCTCGACGTCCGGCTGGCCGATGGCGGCAGCGGGGTCGAGGTCGCCCGCCGGCTGCGCCAGAAGCGCGCCATGCGGACCATTTTTGTCACGGCCTTCGACGGCGACTTGGAGGAGGCGGACGCCCGCCATCTCGGCCAGATCGTCCGCAAGCCCTTCACCAACGAGGCGATCCAGGCGGCGATCTCCCGCGCGGTCTTCATGCCGAGCCCGGTGGCCCTGGCGTAACAACTGCGGTCCGGTGATCTGCAGTCCGGATGGAAAAGCGAAAGGGCGGCCCCGTCGGGCCGCCCTTTGCGTGTGCGGTGTGGTGTGCCGCAGTCTCAGACGGTGGTCCGGCGCCCGGCGATCATGCGGTAGATGGCCAGGATGATGATGGCGCCGACGATGGCGCCGATGAAGCCGGCCCCTTCGCCCGCCCGGTACCAGCCCACGGCCTCGCCCAGATAGGTGGCGACGAAGGCACCCGCGATGCCGAGCAGCGTGGTGATGATGAAGCCGCCCGGATCACGGCCCGGCATCAGGAACTTGGCGACGATGCCGGCCAGGAAGCCGATGATGATCGTCCACAGAATACCCATAACCTCTCTCCCTCCAGTATCGATGTCCTCGATCCCACGCAGCCATAACGCCCAGAACGGCGTTTGGTTCTGCCCGAAGGAGGACCCTCTTGCGGATAAACCCACCTGGAGCATGGCCGGGAGGGAGGAGGGCAGGGCCGGAGATCAGCTCCGCAGGGCGCGGATGTTGGCGGCGTAGCGGTCCGGCCCGCCGGTGAAGGTGGCGGTTCCGGCGACCAGAACGTCGGCGCCCGCCTCGATGGCGATGCGGGCGGTCTCGCCGTTGATCCCGCCGTCCACCTGGAGGTCGATGGGCTTGCCCAGCGCGTCGATGCGGCGGCGCAGCTCATGGATCTTGGGAAGCTGGTTGGCGATGAAGCTCTGCCCGCCGAAGCCGGGGTTGACCGTCATGACCAGAACGAGATCGAGGTCTTCGAGCAAATAGTCGACGGCCTCCAGCGGGGTGGCCGGGTTCAGCGACAGGCCGGCCTTCTTGCCCAGCGACTTGATGAGCTGGATGGTGCGGTGGACGTGCGCGCCGGCCTCCGGATGGACGGTGATGATGTCGGCGCCGGCGTCCGCGAAGGCGGCGATGTAGGGGTCCACCGGGGAGATCATCAGATGCACGTCGAAGGGCTTCGCCGTGTGCGGGCGCAGCGCCTTCACCACCGCCGGGCCGATGGTGATGTTGGGAACGAAATGGCCGTCCATCACGTCGATGTGGATGTAGTCGGCGCCCGCCGCATCGATGGCGCGCACTTCCTCGCCCAGCCGGGCGAAATCGGCGGAGAGGATGGACGGGGCGATCTTGACCGGGCGCATGGCGGACATCCTTGGCGTGAACGGTGCAGGGAAGGGTGGTGGAAAATCCGCCTTCCCATACCACGGCTCCTCCGTCGCCCCAACCCCTCTCGCCGTTCCGGCCCTCTCGCCGTCCGGAGGAACCGTCAGGCCGGCTTGCAGCCGGGCTTCAGCCCCGGATCGCCGGAGAAGCTCCCGTCGTCCGCCGGGTCGCTTCCCGCGCCATACCCGGCGTTGAGCATCCCCTCCAGCGCCTCCAGCCGGGAGGTGGCGGCGGCGAAGGTGTCGCGCTCGACCGCGCGGTAGTGCCCGATCACCCGTTCGCCGAAGGCAGTCAGCGCGGTCCCGCCGCCATGCTTGCCGCCCACCGCGGCGGAGACCACCGGTTCGGCGAAGATGCGGTTGAGGTCGTCGACCAGCAGCCAGGCACGGCGGTAGGACATGTTCAGCGTCCGCGCAGCCGCGGAGATGGAACCGGTGTCCCGGATCCGCTCCAGCAGCATGATCTTGCCCGGCCCGACCGAGCCGCCGGTGTCGAAGTCGATGCGGATGCGCAAGCGGGTCATGGCGCCATCCAAGACGCACCGGTCTCTCCGGCCCGCTTTCGGCCTCCGAGCCATCTCACCCCGGCCATGCGCGCTCCTCCGCTCCGCGTCCTTTTGGGCGGGAGACTGACCGTCCCCCGCCCAAAAGGCAAGGCGCGGATCAGAAGCCGGCCAGCACGATCTTGCCCTTGGCCCGCCCGCTTTCGAGCAGGGCGTGGGCGCGCGTCAGATTGGCGGCGTTGATGATGCCGAACGTCTCGGCCAGCGTCGTGCGGACGGTGCCGGCGTCGACGAGGCGCGACAGCTCGCTGAGCAGAGCGTGCTGGGCGGCGATGTCGGTGGTGCCGAACACCGGCCGGGTGAACATGAACTCCCAATGCAGCGACACGCTCTTACGCTTCAGCACCATGACGTCCAACCCCGCCGGGTCGTCGATCAGCGCGACGCGGCCCTGCGGGGCGATCAGGGCGGCGATCTCCGGCAGATGGGCGCCGGTGTCGTTGGTCGAGAAGACGAAGGCCGGGGCGCCGATGCCCAGCGCCTCCACCTGGGCGGCCAGCGGCTTCCGGTGGTCGATGACGTGATGGGCGCCCAGGTCACGGCACCAGACCTGCGTCTCCTCGCGGGACGCGGTGGCGATGACCGTCAGGTCGGTCAGCTGCCGGGCGAGCTGGATGGCGATGGAGCCGACGCCGCCGGCCCCGCCGACGATCAGGATGGCGTTCGCCGCCCCCGGCACCGGGCGCCGCACGTCCAGCCGGTCGAACATGGCTTCCCACGCGGTGATGCTGGTCAGCGGCAGGGCGGCGGCCTGGGCGAAGTCGAGGCTGGCCGGCTTCGGCCCGACGATGCGCTCGTCCACCAGATGGAATTCGGCGTTGGTGCCGTCGCGGTCGATGGTCCCGGCGTAGAAGACGGCGTCGCCCGGCTTGAACAGCGTGGCCTGCGGCCCGGCGGCGACCACGACACCGGCGGCGTCCCAGCCCAGCACCTTCATGGCGCCCGGTGCGGGCGGCATGTTGCGGCGGACCTTGGTGTCCACGGGGTTGACCGAGACGGCCTTGATCTCAACCAGCAGGTCGCGGCCCTGGGGCTCGGGGCGGGGGCGCTCGACGTCGATCAGGGCGTCGGGGGCGTCGATGGGCAGGGATTGGGTGAAGGCGACGGCGCGCATGGCCTCAAGTCCTTGTACTTGTTGTTGCGTGCTTGTTGCGGTGGGTTGTGCTCTGCCGACAGACTTGCGCCTTGCAGCACCGACGCGCAAGAATGCACATGAAACGCACATAGTGTCGAAAAGGATACCGTCATGGCCCGCGTTCCCCACGCCAATCTGGACTGCTCGCCGGGCTGCCCGGTGGAGGGCGTGCTCGCTCTCATCGGCGGGAAGTGGAAAGGGCTGATCCTTTACCATCTGCTGGACGGCACGCTGCGCTTCAACGAAATCCGCCGCCGCGTGCCGAACGTCACCCAGCGCATGCTGACCACCCAGCTCCGCGAGCTGGAAGCGGACGGGCTGCTGGTCCGCACCGTCTATGCGGAGGTGCCGCCGCGTGTCGAATACAGCCTGTCGCCGCGCGGGCGGAGCCTGGAGCCGATCATCCTGGCGCTGAAGGCCTGGGGCGAGGAGCATCTGCGGCCCACCGCCGTGGTTTCTGACGCCGCTTCCGCCGTCGTCGCGGCATGAGCGCCTTCGTCCCGCCGCCCCCGCAACGTCCCTGGGGGCACCGCCTGTTCTTCCCCGCCGCCGCCCTTTACGGGGCGCTCAGCGTGCCGCTGTGGGTGGCCGGCTATTTCGGCTGGCTCGGCATCGGCTGGACCCCGGCGCTGCACGCGCACGAGATGCTGATGGGCTACGCGCTGGCGGTGGTCGGCGGCTTCCTGCTGACGCGCCCGTCCGGGATGGCGCTGGCCGTCGCCTTCGCCGCGTGGCTGGCCGGGCGGTTGGCGGTGCTGGGCGGCCTGCCGCCGGAGGTCGCGGCACCGCTGGCGCTGGCCTATCCGGTGGCGCTCTTCGTGATCGCTGGCGTGCCCTTCCTGCGCGCCGCCAAGAGCGGCCACAACATGCTGTTCGGCCCGGTGATCGGCGCCTTCGCGTTGGCCGAGGCGCTGGTCTGGTGGGGCGGTGACGGCGGGCGGACGGGCGCGCTGTTTGCGCTTCATCTCGTCGGCATTCTGATGCTGGTGATGGGCGGGCGCATCATCCCGTCGGCCACGGCGGGGGAGGTCCGCAAGCAGGGCGGGACGCTGGTGGAGCGGGTGCAGCCGCGCCTGGAATGGGCCGGCGTCGCCGGGGCGGTGCTGGCCGCCCTGACCGTGGCCGCCGGGTTCCCGTCCGGCCCGCTGGCCTGGATCGGGGCGGCGGGCGCGGCGCTGGCCGGGGTGACCGCCTGGGCGCGTCTGGCGCGCTGGCGGACGGGCGCCGTGCTGAAGCTGTCTCTTATACACATCTGACGCTGCCGACGATTATACGC